>NZ_CAMMHD010000016.1:0-97352 GCF_946496565.1 uncultured Barnesiella sp. | reverse complement strand
TTGTCTCTGCCTTCGCCTTTCACTACCTTTGTAGAAGATAGGAGGCGGTTCAGCACAGCCAAACTTGAAAACTTCATTTTCGTTTGTCTCTGCCTTCGCCTTTCACTACCTTTGTAGAAGATAGGAGGCGGTTCAGCATAGCCAAACTTGAAAATTTCATTTTCGTTTGTCTCTGCTTTCACCTTTCACTACCTTTGTAGAAGATAGGAGGCGGTTCAGCATAGCCAAACTTGAAAATTTCATTTTCGTTTGTCTCTGCTTTCACCTTTCACTACCTTTGTAACAATTTGTTTCAATCATATATCAGCTATTCCCAATATGCCCAAGAACCAAGAAGAAAACCCAATAAAACCGACACAACCCGAAGAGAGTGCACCTCAAGAGACTCCTCAGGAAGCACCACAAGAAGAGAAGAAACCTCACAAGGGATTGTTCAAGAACGAGCGTGTCAACTTCATCATCGGGGTGATTCTCATCATCTTCTCGATTTACCTGACCATATCGTTTATTTCGTTTCTGTTCACCGGTAGTGTAGACCAGAGCAAAATCGAAAATCTCTCGATTGGAGAACTCTCGTCGGTAAGCAACGACATACAAAACTGGACCGGAGCATTCGGAGCCTACCTCTCCAACCTCATGATTAACCGCTGGATGGGCATCTCGGCCTTCATCGTAGCGCTGTGGCTCTATGTGGTAGGGCGCCGCTTCATTCGGGTATCGCACACCCGCATGATACGGTTCACCATCACGTGCGCCCTCTCCATCATCGTCCTGTCGCTCTTCTTCGGCTTTATCTTTCTGCACAGCTACCAGGGCACCTTCCTCTACCTGGGCGGATACCACGGCTACTACGCCACCCAATGGCTCAACGCCTGGATAGGTCCCTGGGGTACCGCGCTCTTTATTGCGGCGCTCGCCATCATCTTGCTGGTACACCTCAGCTACAAGACCATCGACTACATACGTCGCGCCTCATCGGTCAACCTTACCGGCCGGGCCATCCAGTCGATTCGGAAGAAAGCCGACCAGTGGGCCAACAGCGGAGACCACGACAAACCCGAAAAAGAGGATGACGAAAAAGAGATAACCGTAACCCCGGAGGATACCGTACCCGAAACTGCTCAAACGGAACCAACGCCCGATGAAATGTCCCAAACGGACATCAAACCAGACGATACTCTCGCGGCCTCCGAAATGGACGACATCACGGCCGGATACCCCGACGATCTGGTAGAGCCACTCCCCTCGCCCGACGAACTGGAAGAGCCTGCACCCCACGACCACGAGGAGACCAAGCGCCTCACCATCGACACCGGCGACCCCTCGTTTGTCATCGAAACGGCCGAGACCGACGAGATGACCACCCAGGCTCCGCCCCTCGAGGACTACGACCCCACCAAAGACCTCTCGCATTACAAGCGCCCCACCTTCGACCTGCTCGACAAGCGCGAGAGCAGCGAGGTTGAGATAAACATGGAGGAGCAGGCGGCCAACAAGAAGCTCATCACCGAGACGCTGAAAAACTACAACATCGGCATCAGTTCCATCACCGCCACCGTGGGCCCCACCGTCACCCTCTACGAAATCAAGCCCGAGGCCGGCGTGCGCATTGCCCGCATCAAGAATCTCGAAAACGATATTGCCCTCAGCCTCTCGGCTCTGGGTATCCGCATCATCGCCCCCATTCCCGGCAAGGGTACCGTGGGTATCGAGGTGCCCAACAAGGAGCCCAAGATGGTATCGATGTACTCGGTACTTGCCTCGCGCAAGTTCCAGGAGTGCAAATACGACCTGCCGCTGGCTCTGGGAAAAAGCATCACCAACGAGGTTTTCATTGCCGACCTCTGCAAGATGCCCCACATCCTGGTAGCCGGTGCGACAGGACAAGGTAAATCGGTAGGACTCAACGCCATCATCACCTCGCTGCTCTACAAGAAACACCCGGCCCAACTCAAATTCGTACTGGTCGACCCCAAGATGGTCGAGTTCAGCATCTATTCGGTCATCGAGAAACACTTCATGGCCAAACTGCCCGATGCCGAGAAGGCGGTCATCACCGACAGCGACAAGGTCATCGCCACCCTCAACTCGCTCTGCATCGAAATGGACAACCGGTATGCCCTGTTGGCCAAGGCCAACGTGCGAACCATCAAGGAGTATAACGACGAGTTTATCCACCGCCGGCTCAACCCCAACAACGGACACAAGTTCATGCCCTATATCGTGGTGGTCATCGACGAGTTTGCCGACCTCATCATGATGGCCGGACGCGACGTCGAGATGCCTATCGCCCGTATTGCCCAGAAGGCCCGGGCCGTGGGTATACACATGGTCATCGCCACCCAGCGGCCCTCGACAACCGTCATCACGGGTAATATCAAGGCCAACTTCCCGGCCCGTATCGCCTTCCGCGTGATGCAGATGGTCGACTCGCGCACCATCCTCGACGCTCCGGGAGCCAACCAGCTCATCGGACGGGGCGACATGCTCTTCACCGAAGGAGGCGAACTGAAGCGTATCCAATGCGCCTTCATCGACACCCCCGAGGTGAAACGTATCTGCGAATACATCAGCCATCAACAGGGATACCCCGAAGCCTACGAACTGCCCGAATACAAAAACGAAAACAGCGACTCGGGCAGCGGGGCCGACATGAGCAACCGCGACCCCCTCTTCGAAGAGGCCGCCAAGATGATTGTCGTATCGGGACAAGCCTCTACCTCGTCGCTGCAACGGCGATACTCCATCGGCTACAACCGGGCCGGCCGACTGATGGACCAACTCGAAGCCGCCGGTATCGTGGGCCCGAGCGAAGGCGGCAAACCCCGTCAGGTGTTAATCTCGGACATCATGGCTCTTGAAAACAAATTAGACCTAATGAAATGAAACTAAGTCGCATCCTTCTTTTCTGCGCTACTCTGCTCCTGGCCAATGCCCAGGTGGCACAGGCTCAAAACGGCACCGCCGCACTCGACCGGGTGGTCGAAAAAATACGCCGCTCGGGCGACCTGTCGGCTGCGTTTACCCTCACCGTATACAACGCCCTGAACGAACCGGTCGACAAACAGTCGGGCACCATAAAACTGTCGGGCGACAAGTTCTACTGGACAACCCCCGCCATGACCGTCTGGTACAACGGCCAACTGCAATGGGCCTATGTAAAAGCCTCCGAAGAGGTGAACCTTACCGAACCCACCCCGGCCGAAATTGCCTCGATCAACCCCTACACGCTCATCACCACCTACAAGCAGAATTTCAACGTCAAGGCCTTGAAGGCCAAGAACAGCCAGCAACGGGTGGCCGAGCTTACCCCCAAGAAGAAGGGAACCCAGATAGACCGGGTGGTACTCACCGTAAACGCATCGAACTGGATGCCCCAGTCGTTCCAGATCTATTACAGCGACCGCACGCACAGCACCATCGCCCTGTCGCGACTGGTCACCGGGCAGAACTTTTCCGATGCCACCTTTGTTTTCGACAAGAAACAATACCCCAAGGCCGAAGTCATCGATTTACGCTAATCACTTAAAAACGAAATAAAACTATGGAACAGAACGAACGAATCCGTTGCCTCATCATCGGGTCGGGACCGGCCGGTTATACCGCCGCCATATATGCCTCGCGGGCCAATCTGGCACCCGTCCTCTACGAGGGCATGCAACCCGGTGGACAACTCACGACCACCAGCGAAATAGAGAACTTTCCCGGTTACCCCGAAGGTATATCGGGATTCGACATGATGGAAGACCTGAAAAAACAGGCTGCCCGATTCGGTACCGACATTCGCCGCGGTATCGCTACCGCCGCCGACTTTTCGACCCGCCCCTACCGCATCACCATCGAGGGCGAGAAGGTGGTCGAGGCCGATGCCGTAATCATCTCGACCGGCGCCTCGGCCAAGTACCTGGGCCTCCCCGACGAGGCCAAATATGCCGGCATGGGCGTATCGGCCTGTGCTACCTGCGACGGATTTTTCTACCGTAAGAAAATCGTGGCCGTCGTAGGCGGCGGCGATACCGCCTGCGAAGAGGCCGAATACCTGTCGCACCTCGCCTCGAAGGTCTATCTGATTGTGCGCAAGAACTACCTGCGTGCCTCCAATATCATGCAACAGCGGGTAATCGAAAACCCCAACATCGAAATCCTGTTCGAGACCCAGGCCGAAGGATTGTTCGGCGAGAACGGTGTAGAGGGCGTGCATCTGGTCAAAGGGAAAGATACCGACCACGAAGAGCGATACGACCTGGCTATCGACGGGTTCTTCCTGGCCATCGGGCACAAACCCAACACCGATATATTCAAAGGTGCCATCGAACTCGACGAAAACGGCTATATCGTTACCAAGCCCTTCACGACCGAGACCAATCTGCCCGGTGTATTTGCCGCTGGCGACGTAGCCGACCCCCGTTATCGTCAGGCTATCACTGCCGCCGCCTCGGGTTGCAAAGCCGCCATCGATGCCGAGCGATACCTCATCAATAACAAATTGTAACAAGATTTGCCTGAGCGGCTCAAAAGGAGGGAGAATTTATTCTCCTTCCTTATTTTTTTTATTCTAAAGCTCTATTTCTTATAAAATTAGATATTTTTCCTCTTTTAAGAAACGATATATCAATTTTTTAGTTACTTTTGTGCTGTAAAACATAGTTATAAGGCAAATGGTCAAGAAAAGCACACTGGAGTCTATACTACAAGAAGAGATGTCCGACTTTTGGGCGTTGCTCGAAAGTGAGGAAAAACGCATTATTGCCGAAAATTTCAAGATTCAGAATTTCAAAAAAAACGAAATCATATACAGCGAAGGCGAAACTCCCTCGCAACTCATGTGCTTATTGAAGGGAAAAGTAAAAATCTACAAGGACGGCGTGGGAGGCCGCAGCCAGATTATCCGGTTGATTCGTCCGGTTCAGTACTTCGGCTACCGGGCCTACTTCTCCCGCGAAGCCTACGTGACCGCCGCAGCCGCCATCGAAAGTTCTACCATCGGTTCTCTGCCCATGCCCCTGGTCGAGAAATATATCCGCCAGAACAACGGGTTGGCCTGGTTCTTCATCAAGGAACTCTCCAACGATCTGGGCATATCGGACGCCCGCACGGTGAATCTCACCCAGAAGCATATTCGGGGCCGGCTGGCCGAGTCGCTGCTGGTGCTCAAAGAGAACTACGGTGTCGAGGAAGACGGACTCACCCTCAACATCTACATGGCGCGTGAAGACCTGGCCAACCTCTCGAACATGACCACCTCGAATGCCATCCGCACCTTGTCGAGTTTTACCAACGAAAAAATCATCACGGTCGACGGCCGCCGCATTCAGATTATCGACGAAGAGCGATTGCGCAAAATCAGCAAATTCGGATAATCTCCACGACAATATCTTACCCTTATATACAGAAGAAGCTGCCTACCCTGGACGGGACGGCAGCTTCTTTCGTTATATCCACTCCGTATTGCAATACGGTACGGAAGACTATTTCAATTCAAATCCGGCACGCGACCGAATGTCCTCGGCCGAGGCGCCGATGAGCACCTCGAAGCGTCCCGGCTCGGCTACCCACGCATGTTTCGCATCGTCGAAATACGAGAGGCTCGTGCGGTCGAGCACAAACTCTACCTCGCGGCTTTCGCCCGGTTGAAGCATCACCTTGCGGAATCCCTTCAACTCCTTGATCGGACGGGGCAACGACGACTTCAGGTCCGACACGTAGAGTTGCACCACCTCGGCACCGGCACGGCTGCCCGTGTTCTTCACCGTGACGCGCACCCGCAGGCTGTCGGCCGCCGTCATCTGCTTGCGGTCGAGCACCGCCTTGCCATACTCGAATGTGGTATAGCTCAACCCGTGGCCGAAACAGAAGAGCGGACGATGGTTTTTCTTCTGCTTGTCGCTCCAGCGATAGCCTACGAAAATATCGTCCTTGTACACCTCGCGGTGATTGACACCCGGATAGACCAGCGAGTCGTTCAGGGCATGGGCGTGATAATCTTCGAGGCGGGCACACATCGTGAAGGGCAGTTTGCCCGACGGGTTCACATCGCCCACCAGCACGGCGGCCAGGGCATGGCCGGCCTCGCTGCCGCAATACCAGCCCTCGACAATAGCTCCTACCCGGTCGGCCCAGGGCATGGCCACACTGTTGCCCGAGACGAGCACCACGACGGTGCGGGGGTTGACCTCGGCCAAGGCCTCGATCAGTCGGTCCTGATTGTAGGGCAAACCATAGTCATAACGGTCGCCTCCCTCGCAATCCTGGTGACTGTTCTTATTGAGGCCACCCACATAAATCACATAATCCGATTCACGGGCCAAAGCCACTGCCTCGGCCAGCAGTTCGTCGGCCGAGCGCGATTCCGACAGGTCTACCTTCGAAACCACACCATTATAGGAACCGTCGGTATTGCCTACATAACCACGGGCATATACCACCTCGGCGGCATTGCCCACTCTTGCCCGCAGGCCGTCCAGAGGCGAAACCTCGTACTGTGCCTTCAGCGACGAGCTGCCGCCGCCCACGGTCATCATCTTGATGGCGTTCTCGCCTACGACCAATATCTTGCGGGTCTTTTCCAACCGAATAGGCAACGTGTTGTCGCGGTTCTGCAACAGCACGATTCCCTCCTCGGCTATCTGCCGGGCAGCCTCGCCATGAGCCGGATCCTCGAACGAACCATAGGGACGGTTGGGATTCATCGTCGTGCGGAACATCATTCGCAGAATATTACGCACCTTACCGTCGACCACCGACTCGGGTATCACCCCGGCCTTTATCTGCTCGAGGAAAGGCCGGGCTAGGAAGTAGTGGTTATAAGCATCGCTCGCACTCACCGACAAGCCGTCGGTACCGGTACCGAACTCCATGTCGAGACCGTTATAGGCAGCCTCCCGGGTATTGTGAACGCCACCCCAATCGGAGATAACCACCCCGTCGAAGCCCCATTCGCCCCGCAAAATGTCGTTGAGCAGGCGTTGGTTGTGGCAGCAATGCTGCCCGCGATACAGGTTGTACGACCCCATAATGGCCCAAGCCTCGCCCCGCTGTACAGCCGCCTTGAAGGCCGGCAGATAAATCTCGTAGAGAGCCCGGTCGCTCACCTCGACATCGACGCCAAAGCGGTCATACTCCTGGTTATTGAGCGCGAAGTGTTTCACACAGGCAGCCACCCCGCACGACTGAACTCCCTGGATATAGGGAACTACCATCTCGGAGGCCAGATAAGGGTCTTCGCCCATGTACTCGAAGTTACGCCCGTTCAACGGCGTGCGGTAGATATTCACGCCGGGACCCAACAGTACATTCTTGTTCCGGTACCGGGCCTCCTCGCCTATGGCCCGACCATAACGCAGAGACATGTCGGGGTTCCACGTAGCGGCCAGACAGGTCAAGGCCGGGAAGGCCATGCACGAGTCGTTGGTCCAGCCGGCCTGGTACCATTCATCCCAAGCCACTTCGGGGCGTATGCCGTGCGGACCGTCGGTCATCCAGTTCTCGGGCAGACCCAAACGGGGGACTCCCGCCGAACTGAACTTCGATTGAGCGTGACACAAGGCCACTTTCTCTTCGAGGGTCATTCGCGAAAGGGCATCTTCTACTCGATCTTCGATGGGTTGCGAATCATCGAGATAAACAGGTGTTTGGGCCATGGCCGCCTGCAAAGGGAATAACAGCGCGGCAGCCCACAGGGGTTTTAGAAAAGATCTCATGATAATTATTTTGAAGGTTAATAACAAAAAAATTTGTTCTTGTCACAGGATTATGGTCTCAATTCAAATCCGGCACGCGACCGAATGTCCTCGGCCGAGGCGCCGATGAGCACCTCGAAGCGTCCCGGCTCGGCTACCCACGCATGTTTCGCATCGTCGAAATACGAGAGGCTCGTGCGGTCGAGCACAAACTCTACCTCGCGGCTTTCGCCCGGTTGAAGCATCACCTTGCGGAATCCCTTCAACTCCTTGATCGGACGGGGCAACGACGACTTCAGGTCCGACACGTAGAGTTGCACCACCTCGGCACCGGCACGGCTGCCCGTGTTCTTCACCGTGACGCGCACCCGCAGGCTGTCGGCCGCCGTCATCTGCTTGCGGTCGAGCACCGCCTTGCCATACTCGAATGTGGTATAGCTCAACCCGTGGCCGAAACAGAAGAGCGGACGATGGTTTTTCTTCTGCTTGTCGCTCCAGCGATAGCCTACGAAAATATCGTCCTTGTACACCTCGCGATGATTGACACCCGGATAGACCAGCGAGTCGTTCAAGGCATGGGCGTGATAATCTTCGAGACGGGTGCACATCGTGAAGGGCAGTTTACCCGACGGGTTCACATCGCCCGTCAGCACAGCGGCCAGGGCATGGCCGGCCTCGCTGCCGCAATACCAACCCTCGACAATGGCACCTACCCGGTCGGCCCAGGGCATGGCCACGCTGTTGCCCGAGACGAGTACCACCACGGTGCGGGGGTTGACCTCGGCCAAGGCCTCGATCAGGCGGTCCTGGTCGTAGGGCAGACTGTAGCTCTTTCGGTCGCCTCCCTCGCAATCCTGATGCCCGTTCTTATTGAGACCACCCACAAAAATCACGTAGTCGGCCTCCCGGGCCAAAGCTACCGCCTCGGCCAGCAGGTCGTCGGCCGAGCGGTCGGTCTGCAACGAAGGGATGGTATACATGACACTCTTCGGCGGGTCGGGACTGGCATAGCCCCGGGCATACACCACCTCGGCCACATCGCCTATCCGGGCCCGAAGCCCCTCCAACGGCGACACTTCGTACCAGGCTTTCAGCGACGAGCTGCCGCCGCCCACGGTCATCATCTTGATGGCATTCTCGCCCACCACCAATATCTTGCGGGTCTTCTCCAGCTGGACAGGCAACGTGTTGTCGCGATTCTGCAGCAACACGATACCCTCCTCGGCTATCTGCCGGGCAACCTCGCCATGAGCCGGATTCTTGAACGAGCCGTAGGGACGATTACGATTCATCGTCGTGCGGAACATCAACCGCAGGATATTACGAACCTTCCCGTCAACCACCGACTCGGGGATGCTCCCCGACTTCAACAACTCAAGGAACCGACGAGACAGGTAGTAGTCGTCGTAGGCATTGTCGACACTGAACTCCATACCGTCGGTGAGAGAACCAAATTCCAAATCGAGTCCGTTATAGGCCGCCTCGAGGGTATTGTGCACGGCACCCCAATCGGAGATGACCACCCCGTCGAAGCCCCATTCGCCCCGCAAAATATCGTTGAGCAGACGTTGGTTGTGGCAGCAGTGCTGTCCCTGGTAGCGATTGAACGACCCCATAATCGACCACACCTTTCCCCGCTGCACGGCGGCCTGAAAGGCCGGCAGATAGATTTCGTAGAGGGCCCGGTCGCTCAGCTCCACATCGACATAGTGCCGGTCTTTCTCCTGATTGTTGAGCGCAAAGTGTTTCACGCAGGCGGCCACACCGCACGACTGCACCCCTTGGATATAAGGTACTGCCAGCTCGGAGGCCAGGTAAGGGTCTTCGCCCATATACTCGAAGTTGCGCCCGTTCAACGGCGTGCGGTAGATATTTACGCCGGGGCCCAACAGCACGTTCTTGTTCCGGTAACGCGCCTCCTCGCCCAAAGCCCGGCCATAGCGCAGAGCCATATCGGGGTTCCACGTAGCGGCCAGACAGGTCAGGGCCGGGAAGGCCATGCACGAGTCGTTGGTCCAATCGGCCGGACTCCATTCGTCCCACAAAAGTTCGGAACGAATACCGTGCGGACCGTCGGTCATCCAGTTTTCGGGCAGGCCCAAACGGGGAACTCCCGGTGAACTAAATTTCGATTGAGCATGACACAAGGCCACCTTCTCTTCGAGGGTCATACGCGAAAGGGCATCTTCTACGCGATCTTCAACAGGCTTTGTATCATCAAGGTAAACAGGGGGTTGGGCTACGGTTACAGCCGCGACCCATAGGAGCGTAACTCCTAATACATGTCGCATGTTCTTCATGTTTAAAATAGCAAATGTGACTGAATAACAAATATAATCGGGAATAAAGGTAGATATAAAATCTATTCCCGGCAACAGAACATGCTCAAATAACACTTTAAAACATTCCCTCCATCTCCATATATAGAAGGATAACAATCCGCCTCACGACGGAAACGGCTTTGCCAACCGACAGGAAATCACGGCAAACGTCGGATTACCTTACCCGACGAGGTCTCGGCAAAAGCGGGCAGATAGACCACCCGGCGCGGCATCTCGTACCGATCGACCGCCTCGCGGATACGGGCCAGCAAGGCGGCTTCGTCGGCAGGCGACAACGGGTCGCCCTCGATGGCCAGGGCCACGCACTGCCCCCACTTCTCGTCGGGAGCGGCGGCTATGAAGAAGCGGCGGGTCAAGAGCCCGGCTATCTTCTGCTCGACCCGCTCGGGAAATATCTTTACCCCCCCGCTGTTAATCACATGGTCGTAACGACCTGTCCAGCGGAAGGTGCGCTCATCGACGAGCTCCACCACATCGTTGGTCACAAACTGCTTGTGTGTAAAATGGGGAGTATGGATAACCAGGCAGTCGCGGGAATCGACCGCAAAGGTGATGCTACCCAAAGCCCGGTAGAGCATGGTGGCATCACCAATGCGACGCAGGGCCACGTGCGACACCGTTTCGGTCATGCCATAGGTGGCGTAGGCCTGCACCGGCAGTTGGGTCAACCGGGCCTCGGTAGCAGGCGAGAGCGGTGCTCCGCCGATAATCAAGGCTCCTACCCGAGCCAGGCGGGCACGCTGGGCATCGTCACTTAACGACTCAACCACCTGCGCCGGAACCATCGCCGCAAAGTCGACCGGCTCGTCGACCGTCGCCAAGGGTCGGCTCGACGGCGGTACCACCAGCAGGTCGGCCCCCGAGAGCAGGGTGCGCACAATCATCATCTTCCCGGCAATGTAGTCGGGCGAGAGACAAAGCAGCATGGTCGTGTCCGCGGTGATGCCGAAGAAGTCGACCGTCAGCCGGGCCGACTCCTCCATATCCCGTTTCGAGAGCTTCAGCGGTTTGGGCGTCCCCGTCGAACCCGAGGTGTGGCCCCACACGAAATCGGCCGGCGAAAACCATTCGTCGAGAAAGTCGGCCACCTGCGGGGTGGCTGCGGCCAGCACCTCGTCGCGGGTGCGGCACAGGCGATGATTGAAGGTTATCTCCATGACAGTTCCGAAAAATTCCACCCCCCGGCCGGGTTGTATCGCAACACCTCGCCCACCTGCTCGAGCGGCGAGGGTATATTGTTGGTATAGAGTGCACCGGTACCCAGCCCCTGCGGCATATTCACAGGCAGGGTAGCCGTAAACTGAGCGATGGCATTCAGCCCCACGTTCGACTCCAGAGCCGAGGTAATCCACCACCCGATACCCCGGGCCCGGGCGGCATCGATCCACTCTTGCGCCCCCGAGAAGCCGCCGATAAGCGAGGGCTTCAGCACCACATACTGCGGAGCTATGGCCTCCAGCAAGTCGGCCTTTGCGGCCGCACTGCCCACCCCGATGAGCTCCTCGTCGAGGGCCACCGGCAGAGGCGAGGCTTCGCACAGACGGGCCATCGCCTCCCACTGTCCGGCCCGTATGGGCTGCTCGATGGAGTGCAGGTCGTAGTCCGAGAGACGTTTCAGGCACTCCAGCGCCCGGTCGGGGACAAAGGCTCCGTTGGCATCGACCCGCAACTCGATGGTGTCGCGGCCGTATCGGCTACGGATAAAGGCGAGCAGGTCGCACTCGTCGTCGAAGTCGATGGCGCCGATTTTCAGTTTGATGCACGAGAAGCCCGCCGCCAGCTTCTCCTCGATACGGGCCGCCATGGTACGCTTGTCGCCCATCCATATCAGCCCGTTGATGGTGATGCCTCTCCCACCCGTCACGAAGTCGGAGGGGTATACGACCCGCCGGCCGCCGTTCTGCCAGTCGAGCAGAGCAGTCTCCACCCCGAACCGTATCGAACTCCAGGCCGAGAGGTCGAGGCTTTCGTAGCAATCCATCTCGCGGCACACCCGCTGCAACACGCTCTCGTATTCGGGGCGGTCGTCGGCACCGAGCCCCCGGAAGAGGGCACACTCACCCAACCCGTAGCGGTCGGGGGCGGCATCGTCCCACACCTTCACGAAGTAGGTCTCCTTTTCGGTGAGGATGCCGCGCGAGGTCCCACTCGGCACCTTGAAATGGAGCGTATACGGAGTATAACTGGCCTTCAGCATCTTATCCGGGGAATTTGGGAAACTTCTGGAAATCGGGGTCACGCTTCTCGAGGAAAGCATTCTTGCCCTCCTGCGCCTCCTCCATCAGATAATAGAGCAGCGTGGCGTCGCCGGCAAACTCCATGAGGCCGCGCTGGCCGTCGAGCTCGGCATTCAGGGCCCGCTTGATCATACGGATGGCCATGGGACTGCGTTTCAAAATGGTCTGGCACCACTCGACGGTCTCCTCCTCGAGCCGGTCGAAAGGCACCACCTTGTTCACCAGCCCCATCGCCTCGGCCTCTTGAGCCGTATACTGGCGACAGAGGAACCAGATTTCGCGCGCCTTCTTCTGCCCCACGATGCGGGCCAGATAGGAGGAGCCGAAGCCGCCGTCGAAGCTGCCCACCTTGGGACCCGTCTGCCCGAAACGGGCATTCTCCGAAGCAATCGTCAGGTCACACACCACATGCAGCACATGGCCGCCGCCGATGGCGTAGCCGTTGACCATGGCGATAACCGGCTTGGGTATGGAGCGAATGGCCTTGTGCAGGTCGAGCACGTTGAGGCGGGGTACACCGTTCTGGTCGATATAGCCGCCGATGCCCTTCACCTTCTGGTCGCCACCCGAGCAGAAGGCTTTGTCGCCGGCTCCGGTGAGCACCACCACGCCGATGTCGGGACGCTCGCGGCAGATGGCCATGGCGTCGAGCATCTCGTTATTGGTCTGGGGGCGGAACGCGTTGTAGACCTGCGGGCGGTTAATCGTTATCTTGGCGATACCGTCGTAGTAATCGAAGAGTATGTCCTCATACTCCTTAATGGGTTTCCAGTCAAACTTTTTCATATCGTGTCGTTTTTAAGATTCTGAATTTCAACATTACTGCCGGGCCCGGCGGAAGTATCCCCGTAACACCTCGGCATTGTAGAGGTGGGGCGTATGCACCGCCAGGATGGCCGGCCGCTCGTTCTCGGCAAAGAAGCGGGGCAATACCTCGGCAGCCGATGCCTCGCTGTCGATTTCGAAGTAGCGCAGCCCGAAGAGGTCGGCATACTTCTCGACGGGAATATCGCGGTGCACCTCGAAGCAGCGCTCCAGCTCGGGCAACCCGGCCGTAGGCTTGATAAAGCGGAAGATGCCGCCCCCGCCGTTGCACATGACAATCACCTTGAACCGGGGCGAGAGATAGGCCGACGAGAGGCCGTTGGCATCGTACGAAAAGCTCATGTCACCGGTAATGAAGAGCGTGGTCGCATCGCCCACACACGAGGCGCCGGCCGCCGTCGAGGTAGAACCGTCGATACCGCACACCCCGCGGTTGCAGTCGCTCCGGCTCACCTGCGGAGTATTGAAGAGCTGGGCATAGCGCACCGTGGTGCCGTTGGAGAGTTGCAGGGCGGTGCCGGCCGGGATAACCGGCAGAATCAGCGAGAAGGCCTTGAGGTCGCACCAACCGATGCGGGCTATATAGTCGTCGTGCAGGCGGGTAGCCAGCTGCTCCTTGTCATGCCACAGGGCGGCATAGGAGCTCTCGACGGGGGCTACCCGACGGGCCAAAGCCTCGAGCAGACGGGCCGGCGAGGCGTCGATGTGGCGGGTGAGCGCCTGCATGGTGTCGACCACGCGGTCGCCCTGCGAGATGCGCCAGTGGGCCTGCGGTTTATGCTGCCGCAGGAAGGCCTTGATCATGCGCGACACCAGCGAACCGCCCAGGGTGATGAGCAGGTCGGGGGCATAGTCGGGCCACTCGCTCTTGTCGATAACCGAATAGACCCGGTCGATGGTAGAGATGAACCGCTCGCCCTGCACATTGGCGATGGACTCGGTAAGCACCACCACCTGCGGCAACTCGGCCAGTCGGGCCAGAGCCCGGCCCAACGCCTCGTCGGGCTGCATGAAGGCGGCCACGACAAGCACCTTGCGGGCCGACATGAACTCGCGGCTCAGGAGCGCGAGTGACTCTTCGTCGGGCAGACTTGCCGGAGCCATCCGCATAACCACCCGTTCGGGACGCGGCGCGACCTCGGTCTCGCCGGTGAGCGGCTCGGTAATGGAGAGGTTGATGTGCACCGGCCCCTTTTCACCCGAGAGGGCCGTGAGCAGGGCATCGTTCACACTGCGGTTGAAATACCAGCCGTCGGTCGGCAGGGTCCACTCGGCCCGCAGGTCGTACGACCGTTTCACAAAAGGAGCCAAAGCCCCGTATTGACGCAGGGTCTGCCCGTCGTCCTGGTCGATCCACTCGATGGGCCGGTCGCCCGAAATGACCACGAGCGGGATGTGCTGGTAGTAGGCCTCGGCCACGGCCGGAGCGTAGTTGAGCAGAGCCGTTCCCGAGGTACACACCAGGGCCACCGGCTCGCCGCTGCGCTGCGACATGCCCAGAGCCATGAAGGCGGCGGTACGTTCGTCGACCACCACATACGACTCGATAGCCTCGCACCGCGAGAATGCCATCAATACAGGCGCATTTCTCGACCCGGGCGAGAGAACCGCCCGTTTCACACCCTGCTTTACCAAAATCTCGACGAGGGCATTACACCCCTGTTTCTCTGTTGTCTTCATACGTTTCTTGTTTGATTAACCGTTTATGACCAAGAGCAGCGTCTGCGCCTTGGCCTCGGTCTCGCACCATTCGCTGGCGGGCTGCGACTGGGCCGTCAGGCCGCCACCGACATACAATCTCACATACCCATCGTCCACCTCCATGCAGCGCAGATTGACAAACAAGCGCATCCCGTCTGCCTGCACCGGGCCCAGATAGCCGCCATAGTAGCGACGCCGGTGTGGTTCCACGCGATCAATCCAAACTTTCGCAGCCTCTTTGGGATACCCCCCGACGGCTGGTGTCGGGTGCAAAGCACATAAAATATCGTTCAGCTGGCTATCGGTCAAACGACCTTCGACCGTAACCGGCGTACACAAATGTTCGACCTGGGCCGCCACCTTGGTAAAACGGGCCCCCACCACCGGGTCGAGGCCACAACGCTCGAGAGCAGCCACAATCGTATCGGCCACAATCTGCTGCTCCTCCTGCTCCTTCGTGCCCCACTCGCCCGGAGTCCCGGCCTTGCGGGTCCCGGCCAATGCCATGGTCGACAGCCTACGGCCGTCGTAGTCGAGCAGCGTTTCGGGGGTGGCTCCTATCCAACGCCCCCGGCCGGGCAGATGTACCCAACTGACAAAGGCGGCCGGATATTTCGCGGCCAACCGCAGGAAAAGTTCGACATCGGAGAGCATCGGCCGCCGCAACGTCACGGTGCGCGAAAGCACCGCTTTCCGCAACTCGCCGCGGCGCATGGCCCCGATGAGGGTAAGGGCCTGCTGCTCATAGGCCGGGTAATCGCAATCGGTCACCGGCATGGGCCCCTCGTCGGCTCTAACAGAAGAGTCGGCACAACGGTTCAACGCCTCCAGGTCGATAGCCTCGGCCCGCACGGGTTTTACCGGGAAAAAGAGTGAAGGGAATGCCCCGCTGTCGAAAGGGGCAAAGAGAAACCCCTCCCGCCCCTCGCCGGGGAGGGTACAACCCGCCAAGGTCTCCAGCTCATGGGCCGGACAGGCGCCCCAATAAAAGGCACTGTCGCCCGGCAACCTGAAGGCATAGGCGGGGAAACGGCTCTCGAGACTCCGCTCGAAAGCCTGCCTGAGACAAGATATGGCTGTCGTATTCTCACCCATGGCACGCGACGATTATCGATCCGACGGCAGTGGCTCGGCCATGAGTTCATAGGGCATGGCATCGACAATCTTCACGCGACAAAATTCGCCGACGGGCAAAGTGCGGGTTTTGGCAATGAGCACCTCGGGATCGACCTCGGGCGAGTCGTATTCGGTACGTCCCACGTAGTAATCGTCTTCCTCGCGGTCGACCATCACGTCGAACTCCTGCCCCACCTTCGAGCGGTTGCTCTCGAGGGCAATCTCCTCTTGCAGAGCCATCAGTTCGTCGAGCCGGGCCTGCTTCACCTCCTCGGGAATCGAGTCGGGGAAGTGTTTGGCGGCATAGGTGCCCTCCTCCTCGGAGTAGGCAAAGGCCCCCATGCGCTCGAAACGGGCATCGCGCACAAACTGCTTCAGCTCCTCGAAATCCTCGTCGGTCTCGCCGGGATAGCCCACCATGAGGGTGGTGCGTATATGGACACCGGGCACCTCGGCCCGTATGCGTTTCAACAAATCGTAGGTCTCCTGCTTGGTCACGTGACGGCGCATATCGGTGAGAATGTGGTCGCTGATGTGCTGCAAGGCGATGTCGAGGTAGTTGCACACGTTGGCATGGCGACGCATCACCGGCAGGATGTCGTAGGGGAATTGCGAGGGATAGGCGTAGTGCAGGCGTATCCACTTCACACCCGGAATCTGAGCCATGCGGTCGATGAGCTCGGCCAACTTCTGCTCGCCATAGAGGTCGAGCCCGTAGGACGAGAGGTCCTGTGCAATAATCTGGAACTCCTTCACGCCGCGGGCTACCAGCGAGCGCACCTCGTCGAGCAGCTCGTCCATGGGATACGAGACGAAGCGCCCCGTGATGAGCGGTATCGCGCAGTAGGAACAGAAGCGGTTGCACCCCTCGGCAATCTTCACATAGGCATAGTGCGGGGGTGTGGTAAGGATGCGTCCGAAATCCTTATCATCGTCGTCGTTGCGGGCCCCCAGGTCGGTAAGCAGGTTGCCCCAGTCGAACTTCCCGTAGAACTTGTCTACCTCGGGAATCTCGGTCTCGAGCTCCTCGCGATAGCGTTGCGAGAGGCAACCCATCACGTAGAGGTGACGTATCTTGCGGGCCTTCTTGGCCTCGACCATCTGCAGAATCATCTCGATCGACTCCTCTTTGGCGTCACCGATAAACCCGCAGGTATTGACCACCACATATTCGCTCGACACCTTTTCGGGGTCGTGACGCACTTTGTAACCGGCTTCGGAGAAACGATGCAACAGCCGTTCCGAATCGACCAGATTCTTGGAACAGCCCAACGTAATAATATCGACGCTATTCTTTATCATCTTGACACTACATGAAAAAAAAGACGGCTACGAGAGTCGGTACCCGACTCCCCAGCCGTAAATACATTCCTGAAAAATCAATCGCCAAACAGAGAGTCGACAAACTCTTTGCGGCGGAATACCTGCAAGTCTTCCATACCCTCGCCCAGACCGATGTACTTGACGGGGATTTTGAAGTGGTCGGAGATACCGATGACCACGCCGCCCTTGGCCGTACCGTCGAGTTTGGTAATGGCCAGCTCGTTCACCTCGGTAGCCGCCGTAAACTGCTTGGCCTGCTCAAAGGCATTCTGTCCCGTAGAACCGTCGAGCACCAGCAGCACCTCGTGCGGAGCCCCGGGCACGATCTTCTCCATCACCTTCTTGATTTTGGTGAGCTCGTTCATCAGATTCAGCTTGTTGTGCAGACGGCCGGCGGTGTCGATTATCACCACGTCGGCGTTGTTGGCCTTGGCCGAGCTGAGGGTATCGAAAGCCACCGATGCCGGGTCGGCCCCCATCTTCTGCTTCACGACAGGCACACCTACCCGCTCGCCCCAAATCATCAGCTGCTCTACGGCAGCGGCCCGGAAGGTATCGGCGGCACCCAGATAGACACTGTTGCCGCGCTTCTTGTACTGGTAGGCCAGTTTCCCGATGGTGGTCGTCTTGCCCACACCGTTCACGCCTACGACCATAATCACATAGGGTTTCTTGTCGGCCGGCACGGTAAACTCGCCCGACTCTTCCACGCTGTTTTCGGTCAGCAGGGCCGTGATCTCTTCGCGAAGAATACGGTTCAACTCGTTGGTATTGATATATTTGTCGCGAGCCACCCGCTTCTCTATCCGCTCGATGATACGCAGCGTAGTCTCTACGCCCACGTCCGAGGTAATGAGCACCTCTTCCAAGTCGTCCAGAATGGCATCGTCGACCTGAGACTTGCCGGCAACGATACGGGCCAATTTGGAGAATACGCCCTCTTTGGTTTTGGAGAGACCTTTGTCGAGCGTCTCTTTTTTCTCTCTCGAAAAGAAATCAAAAAATCCCATATGTGAATATTTAATGTATCCGTGCGGGTCCCGCCGCACGTTATGCAAAGCTATAAAATTATCATGGTAAAAAAAAACTTCCTTACACATTTTGTATAAGAAAGTTTTCTTTATATTGCGCTAATTATGACTTACTTACTCAGTACGTCCTTCACCGAGTCGTTGGGAACCATTTCCTCTTGGAAAGTGTAAGCTCCCGTCTTCGGCGATTTCACCATTTTAATCACTTTCGAATAAGTACGGCCTTCGCCTTTTTGCAACGATGCAACTGTTTTCTTTGCCATGGTTCAATCCTTCCTTATTTTATTTCTTTGTGTACAGTAACTCTCTTCAGGATGGGGTTGTATTTTTTCAACTCCAAACGCTCTGTGGTATTTTTTCTGTTTTTGGTGGTAATATAACGCGATGTTCCAGGCATACCACTAGCCTTGTGCTCCGTGCACTCAAGGATTACTTGAACGCGATTACCTTTTGCTTTCTTTGCCATATCTTAATACAACATTTTTACTTCAGTTAAATACCCATTTCCGGCAGCTTGTTTGAGAGCTGCGTCTAATCCCATTTTATTGATTGTACGAAGACCGGCAGCCGACAGTGTAAGCGTAATCCAGCAATCCTGTTCTACCCAATAAAATTTCTTCGTAAAGAGGTTGACACTGAATCTTCTTTTCGTTCTTCTTTTCGAGTGCGAAACGTTGTTGCCAACCATTGCTTTTTTCCCTGTAATTTGACAAATCTTTGACATCGCTATCTATAATTTTATTTGTTTTTTCTTACTGCTTTCGCAAACAGAGTGCAAAGTAAAGCATTTTAAGAATAGCTTCCAAATTTTTAGCCGATTAAAATGGAAACTTTTTCTCTCCGACCTACTCGGTCATCAGCTGCACCAGCATAAGCAGAGCCGCCTGAGTGGCCCGTGCAATCACCTGTTCGCGGTCTCCCTCGAAGCGGAAACAGTCTACTTTGTCGCGGTTGCCATAGCGTGCGGCTATCCACACGGTGCCCACCGGTTTCTCGGGGGTACCTCCACCGGGGCCGGCTATGCCCGAGGTGGCTACCGCACAGTCGGTCGCGAACAAGCGTTGCACACCGGCGGTCATCTGCAACACGGTTTCGCGGCTCACCGCCCCGCACTGTTCGAGTGTCTGGGGCGAGACGTGCAGCACATGCTCCTTCACCTCGTTGGCGTAGGCCACCACACTGCCCTTGAAATAGACCGAGCTGCCGGCCACCCGCGTAATCTCGTGGGCTATGTTGCCGCCCGTGCAACTCTCGGCTGTGGCCAAGGTTTCGCCCCGGCGGGCCAACAGCAGCCCCAGCGCTCCGGCCAGCGTGGCATCGCTGTCGCAAAAGAGGTGCGGCCCCAGCAGGTCCTTCAACTTGTCGAACTGCCCGTCGATCAGGGGTTGCAACTGCGCCTCGTCGTCGCCGCGAGCCGTCAGCCGCAGGCGTATGACACCCGGTGTAGGCAAATAGGCCAGCTTGATGCAGGCGGGCAGTTGTGCCTCAAACCCGGTGAGCGACTCGGAGAGGCGCGACTCGGTGAAATCCTTCACCAGACAGGTGCGGTGCAGGATGGCCGAATGGTCGCCGAAGTGGCGGCGCAGCCGGTCGATGACCGAGGCCTGCATCACCGTCTTCATCTCGATGGGGACACCCGGCATCGAAACCAGCACCTTGCCCTCCCGCTCGAACCACATGACGGGCGCCGTGCCCACGGGGTTCTCGATGACGGTGCAGACGTCGGGTACATAGGCCTGGTCGTGCGTCGAGGTGTTCATCTGCAGGTGACGGCGGCGGAAAATCTCCTCGACGTGGGCACAAACGGTCTCGTCGAAAATCATCTTGCCTCCGAAGTAGCGGCAGAGGGTCTGCTTGGTAATATCGTCTTTCGTGGGGCCCAGACCACCGGTCATCAGCACCACGTCGACCCGGCCGAACGAGCTGTCGAGCGCGTCGGTAATCTCGCGCTCCCGGTCCCTCACGGTCGTGATTTCGGTGACCTCCCAGCCTATATGGTTCAACTCACGGGCTATCCACCCCGAGTTGGTATCGGTGACCTGCCCGATGAGCAGCTCGTCGCCGATGACAATAATCTCGACATTCATCTGTTTTGCATTTATAACTCGACCCGGGCAAAGGGTGCCTTTTCGACGCTGCAAAACTCTTTGTCCAGATACTTGTAATATCCTGTAATAGCCACCATGGCGGCATTGTCGGTCGTGAAGGAGAAGGGAGGCAGATAGACCGTCCACCCATAGCGGCGGGCATACTCCTCAAAGGCACCGCGCACCGCCGAGTTGGCCGACACGCCGCCGGCCACGGCCACATGCTTGATGCCCGTCTGTTTCACGGCCTTGTAGAGCTTGTCCATGAGTATGTCGACAATGGTCGCCTGCAACGAGGCGCACAAGTCGCACTGGTTCTTGGCAATGAAATCGGGGTCCTCCTTCACGCGGTCTCTCAGCAGATAGAGGAACGAGGTCTTCAACCCGCTGAAACTGTAGTCGAGCCCGGGGATATGCGGCTTGTTCAAGGCAAATGCCTTGGGATTTCCCTCCTTGGCCAAGCGGTCGACAACCGGTCCGCCGGGATAGGGCAACCCCATCACCTTGGCGCATTTGTCGAAGGCTTCGCCGGCCGCATCGTCGATAGTCTGCCCGATAACCGACATCTTGTTATAGGCCTCTACCTTTATAATCTGCGAATTTCCACCCGAGACGAGCAGACACAGGAAGGGGAACGGAGGCCGCGTATCGTCGTCGGGCGAGCGTTTGATGAAGTGAGCCATCACATGGGCCTGCAGGTGATTGACATCGACCAGCGGAATGTTGAGCGCCGTGGTGAATCCCTTGGCAAACGAGGTACCCACCAGCAACGAACCCATCAGACCGGGCCCGCGCGTAAAGGCTACCGCATTCAACTCTTCGGGTTTAACCCCGGCCCGCTTCAGGGCCTCGGAAACCACGGGGATGATATTTTGCTGATGAGCTCGCGAAGCCAGCTCGGGCACCACCCCGCCGTAGGCTTCGTGTACCGCCTGGCTGGCGATTACATTCGACAGCATCACTTCGTCGCGGATGACCGCAGCCGAGGTATCGTCGCACGACGACTCTATGCCTAAGATTGTTACACTCATATCGTATCGTTTAACTGTGTTATCGTTCCTCTTTCGAGGTTTGCAAAAGTACATATTTATAACCAAAAAGCGTTCGCCTTTACATTTTTTTTCATAACCACCGCCGAAAGAAAAGAGCCGATTCTATCGAAACTTTCAAAAGGATACACTATTTTTGTATCGTTTTAAATATGAGGAAATTCTATTCGGCATTTCGGCTATTTGTCCATATCGTTATCATTTCTGTCATAGCGATATACACGCTCTCCTATATCCTGCTGTCGGTCCCCGGCATCCAGGACCGGGCACGTCGTATAGGTATCGAAGAGTTGTCGGCCCTGCTGGGCACCCGGGTAGACATCGACCGCATACAGTTCTCGCCCTTCAACAAGCTCGAACTCTTCGGAGTATACCTGCCCGACCAGCAGGGCGATACGCTCGTTTATGCCAACAAGCTCTCGGCAGGCATCGCCCTCGGCGACCTCGTATTCAACAAAGAACTTATTTTCACCAACATCCAGCTGTTCGGACTCGATGCCCGCATCTCGCAGGCCCGCCCCGATACGGTCACCAACCTGCAGTTTGTCATCGACGCCTTCAAAAGCAAATCGGACAAGCCCAAGGAGAAAATCAAGTTCAAAATAAACAACGCCATCATCCGCCGGGGCAAGATACGCTACGACCTGCTGTCGGCCCCACCGGCCGAGCCGGGACGGTTCGACCCGAACCACATCGGGGTGAAAAACCTCTTGTCGAAACTCTCGATCAAGTCGCTCACCAACGACTCGGTGAATGTCTCGATCAAGCGGCTCTCGTTCGACGAGCGGTCGGGCTTTTCGCTCAACCGCCTGCAATTCAAGCTCGAGGGTAACCGCCGGCAAGCTACGCTGAGCGATTTCAAGGTGCAGCTTCCCAGCAGCCACATCGAGATAAAACCCATAGTGGCCACCCTGCCCGACACGCTGTCGACCCGGAAGATTCTCGACGAGACCCGACTCTCGCTGCAGATACCCCAGGCCCGCATCGCCCTCGGCGACCTGGCCCCGTTCGCACCCCTGCTCGACGAGATAGAGACCTCGGTCGACCTGTCGCTCCACCTGTCGGGTACCCCCAACGACTTCTACGTGCACGCCTTCGATTTCGACTTTGGCCACGGCAGCATCACCGCCCACAGCCAGATTGCCGTCAAGCAGATAACCGACGCCCGGCAGCGCAGCATCGTGTGCGACCCCATCACGCTACATGCCTCGGCCGAGGGTCTGGCCGATATTCTTCAGAGAATCCCCTCGCTCACCGACCGGCAACGCCACACCATAGCCCGCCTGGGCAATGTCCACTTCAGTGGCGACATCGCCAACCGGGGCCGCAACCTCACGGCCTGCGGCACCCTCACGACCGACCTGGGGACCATCCACTCCGACCTCTCGGCCAAACAGAACGGCCAGACGGGAACGATGCACTATGCCGGCCTCATCGAGTCGCAGAAGTTCAACCTCAACGGATTGTTTGCCGAGGGGAACCCCTACGGCGAAATCGTCTTCAAGGTCGAGCTCGACAGCCGCAAGGCGCGCTACCAGGCCCCCACCGGCAAGGTTGTGGGTACCATCAACTACTTCGAATACAAGGGGTATCCCTACGAAAACATAGCTCTCAACGGCGAGTTCGGCGACAACCGCTACAACGGTGTCGTCCGCATCGACGACACCAACGGCCACGTCGAAGTCAAAGGTCTGGCCGTGCTGAAACATCAGGAGTCGGAGTTCGACCTCACCCTCCAGGCCCGCGACATCCATGTAGCCGAACTGCGGTTGATGCCCAGCTTCGAAGGGTCCAAACTGGGATTCAACGTCACCGCCCAATTTACCGGCAACAGCCTCGACAACGCCGAGGGAGCAGTCACAATCGACAGCCTCACCTTCACTACACCCAACGACCGCTTCACCCTCAACCGCTTCAGCCTCGAGGCACACAACCGCTACACACCACAGAGCATCGCCATTACCTCGGACTACCTGAACGGCTGGATCGAGGGGCAATACCGCTTCTCTACCCTGAAGGAGTCGTTGCAGAGACTCGTCGCCCAGACACTCCCCTCGCTGATGCCCCAACCCGAAGAGCCGAAACCGCACTCCCGTCGCAAAAACACGAAAAAGAAGAAAGCCGAAGAGCCGGCTCCGCTCAACAACTTCAAGTTCCGATTCACCATCGAGCCCACCCTGCACATGTCGCAGATATTCGCACTGCCCGTCACCTTCACCGACCGGGCCACCCTCGAGGGCGAGCTGAACAGCTCTCGGAATACGGCTACTGTCACAGGACAGATTCCACACCTGTGGTACAAGAAGCAGCACATCGAAGATGCCTACATCTCGGCCCGTAAAGATACCGCCGACATGTATCTCTCCGTCGAGACCAGCACCTACAACAAGAAGCAGGTGCGCACCATCTGGAGCCTGCGCAGCAAGGCTCACCACGACAACCTCGACGTGGTGCTCAACTGGAACAACGACACCCAGTCGACCTTCTACGGCGAACTGAACACCTCGACCGCCTTCTCGCGCACCGCCGACGAGGGGGCGCTGCTGATGCACACCCACATCAACCCCTCGACGCTCATCTTCAACGATACCATCTGGCAGATGAAACCGGCCGACCTCACCGTAGCCGACAAGCGGGTCGAGGTGCACAATTTCGAAATTTCGCATGCCCCCCAATACATTCTCATCGACGGGGTAGCCTCGGACCAGGAGAACGACCTGTTGAACATACAGCTCAACGACGTAGACCTCGACTACATATTCGGCACGCTCAACATCAAGCACGTGTCGTTCGGAGGCAACGCCACCGGCAATCTGGTAGCCTCGCACCTCTTCACACCGGCGCCCCGGCTCAGCACCGAGCAGTTCGACGTCAGGAATTTTGCCTACAACGGAGCCGTGTTCGGCGACCTGCACCTCTTCAGCATGTGGGACAACGACAACCAGGGCATCCTGATGAAAGGGTTTGTCGAAAACCCGGAGGAAAAACAGACCTATATCGACGGCTACATCTTCCCCACGCGCGACTCGCTCGCCCTCTCGTTCGACCCCGACCGGCTCAACATCGCCTTTCTGCAACCTTTCGTCGAAACGGTGATGACCGACGTTTCGGGTGTAGCCAGCGGGCACATCGACTTCTACGGCAACTTCAAGGCGCTGAACGTGACGGGCGACGCCTATGTCGAAAACTTCAACTTCGGCATCGGCTACCTCAACACCCGCTACACACTCACCGACAGCATTCACTTCTCGCCCACCCGCATCTGGTTCGACAATGTCACCGTCTATGACAAGCTGCGACACACGGCCAAGGGGTCGGGCTGGCTCTCGCACCACAATTTCAAGGACCTCGCCTACGACATCGCCATCACCGATGCCCGCGACTTCCTGTCCTACGACATGACCGAACGACAAAGCCCCACCTACTACGGTACCATCTACGGCACGGGATCGGCCCTCATCAAGGGCGAACCGGGCTACAACCGCATCGACGTGAACATGGCTACCGGCGACCAGTCGAACTTCACCTTCGTCTTGTCGGGCTCCGAAGCGGCCGGCGAATACGACTTCATCACCTTCACCAACTCGGCTCGCTCGATGGCCGAGGCCGATGAGAGCCAGGTCGACAGCACGGCTATCCTCAACAATGCCCGCATGATGGAGAGCAACCAGGCTCAAGAGAACAGCATCCTGGCCCTCAACCTGCAAATCGAAGCGACCAACCAGGCCAAAATGAATCTGGTGATGGACAAATCGACCGGCGACATGATCAAGGCTACCGGCCGGGGCAGTATCCTGCTCGAGTACAACTCGATGGACGACGACATCAAACTCTATGGCTCTTACGTGCTCGAGAAGGGTAGCTACAACTTCAGCCTGCAGGACATCATCACCCGCGACTTCTCTATCAAGGAGGGGAGCCGCGTATCCTTCCACGGCGACCCCATGGCCACCAACCTCGACATATCGGCCATCTATTCACTCACGGCCAACCTGCTCGACCTCGACGAGAACTTTGCCAACGACAAGGAGCTGACCCGAACCACCGTGCCGGTGCAGACTATCCTGAATGTGGCCGGCGATGTGCGTCGTCCCGACCTCAGTTTCGACATTGCCTTCCCCACCCTCACGCAGGATATGGACCGCCGGGTGCGCAGCATCATCAGCACCAACGACATGATGAATCGCCAGATTATCTACCTGCTGGCCTTGAACCGCTTCTACACCCCCGATTTCATGAACATGGGGCAAAGCCGGAACAACGAGCTGGTGTCGGTGGCCTCGTCGACCCTCTCGTCGCAACTGGGCAACATTCTGGGACAGTTGAGCGACAACTGGAATATCTCGCCAAACTTCCGCAGCGAGAAGGGCGACTTCTCCGACATGGAGGTAGACCTGGCCCTATCGAGCCAGTTACTCAACAACCGGCTGATTTTCAACGGGAACTTTGGTTACCGCGACAATACAATCAACAACAATACCTTCATCGGCGACTTCGACCTGGAATATCTGCTCAACAAGAGCGGCACCATACGGCTCAAGGCCTACAACCACTACAACGACCAGAACTACTACATCAAGTCGGCCCTCACTACCCAGGGCGTGGGCATCATGTTGCGCCACGACTTCAGCCTCTGGAGCGACCTCTTCAAGCGGAGCCCCCGGCCCGAGGCGGCTGTCGACTCTGTCCGCACCACCCCGCCGAGCACTCAGCCCGAAACTCCGGCCGATTCGACCCGTACCGTCCGACCCGAGACCCCGACCCTGCCGGCCGACTCTACCCGGGTTGTCTCACGACAACCGGCCCTCAAACCCGACGAGCCGAAAGAGAAATAGCTCTACTCCTCTCCCGGCTCGCCCGTTATCTTATTATATATTGTACAGGAATTACAGCTCGTCGCACTCGCGCAGCCACATCGCGCTCGACGCGTCGCTGGGCATGCGCCAGTCGCCCCGCGGCGACAGGCTCACCGACCCCACCTTGGGCCCGTCGGGCAGGCAGGAGCGTTTGAACTGCTGGTTGAAGAAGCGACGGCAAAAGACCTTCAGCCACTTCTTGATTGTCGCGTCGTCGAACTCGCCATCGAAGGCATACCGGGCCAGACAGTAGAGCTTGGCCGGCGAGAATCCATAGCGCAGCATGTTGAAGAGGAAGAAGTCGTGCAGGTCGTAGGGACCCACCAAGTCCTCGGTCTTCTGCTTGATTTCGCCGTTTTCGTCGGCCGGAATCAACTCGGGACTGATAGGCGTGTTCACAATATCGAGCAGCGTATCGCGGGCCTCGCCCGTCAATTCGTTCTCGGCCACCCAGTGCACCAGATACTTGACCAGTGTCTTGGGAATGCTGGTCGACACGCCATACATCGACATGTGGTCGCCGTTGTAGGTGGCCCAACCGAGAGCCAGCTCCGACAGGTCGCCGGTACCTATCACGAGACCTCCCGTCTGGTTGGCAATATCCATCAATATCTGGGTGCGCTCGCGCGCCTGGGAGTTTTCGTAAGTGACATCCTGCACCGTCGCATCGTGCCCGATGTCGCGGAAGTGCAGCTCGCACGCCTCGCGAATCGAGATTTCGCGAATCGTAATCCCCAGGGCCTGCATCAGCGCTACGGCATTGCGATAGGTGCGGCCCGTCGTGCCGAAGCCCGGCATGGTCACCCCGATGATTTTTTGCCGGGGCTCGCCCAGCCGGTCGAGCGCTTTCACGGCCACCAGCAAGGCCAACGTCGAATCGAGTCCGCCCGAGATACCTATCACCGCACTCTGTGCCCGCGTGTGAATGAGCCGCTTGGCCAGACCTGCAGCTTGAATGGAAAGAATCTCCTCGCAACGGTCGTGCAGCGTGGCCGAGTCGGAGGGGACAAAGGGACGCGGCGACACCCGTCGGGTCAACCGCAACGGCACATCGGCCAATGCGAAGGGGATGCGACGCACGGGACGCTCCATCGACTCCGTGCCCTGGGCAAACGAGGTCTTGACCCTACGCTCGGTGCGCAGCCGCTCCACGTCGATTTCGCTCACCGCCAGACGGGGCGACTGTACAAAACGCTCGGTCTGCGCCAATATCGAGCCGTTCTCCAGCACGATGCCGTTGCCGGCAAAGACCAGATCGGTAGACGACTCGCCAAACCCGGCCGAGGCATAAACATATCCCGCCAGACAGCGGGCCGACTGCTGCTGCAACAGCGAGAGCAGATAGTGGTGCTTCCCGATGAGTTCGTTGGTAGCCGACAGATTGAGAATAATATCGGCCCCCTGCCGGGCCAGATGCGAGCTGGGCGGAATAGGCACCCACAGGTCTTCGCACAACTCGATACCCACCACGGCACCCGCACTCTCGAAGAGCAGGTCGACCCCGAAGGGTACCCGGCTGCCACACAGCTCCACAGTCTCGCCCGTGACCGTCAGGCCCGAAGCGAACCAACGCTCCTCGTAAAACTCCTTATAGTTGGGCAGATAGCTTTTGGGAACCACTCCCAGGATGCGCCCCTGCTGAAAGGCCACGGCGCAGTTGTACAGGCTGTTGCCCCACGCCACCGGCATGCCCACCACACACAGCAACGAGGTACGGGCGGTCGCCTCGAGCAACCCGGCCAGGGCTCGCTGTGTCTGCTCGAGCAGCAGGGTGTGGCCGAAGAGGTCGGCACAGGTATAGGCCGTCACCGACAGCTCGGGAAAAACGACAATCTGCACCCCCAGCCCCTCGGCCTCGGCTATCTGTTTTTCTATCTCCTTGACATTATGCGGGCAATCGGCCACCTCCACTCCGGGCACAGCCGCCGCCACTTTTACGAATCCGAAATTTTGTCCCATATCTTCACGGTTAATATCGACAAATGTAAACAAATTAACCGGGATTCAAAACTCCCGGCCCGCATATTCCGCCATCCTTTTTTTACAACTCGCCCCGGTCGACGAAAAAAAGGGAAACATCCCATGCAACTGAGACATTCCCCCTTTTCGATGATATGAGAAAGTTTTTCGAAAAAGCGCCGGCGGTGCGGATGCAGCCCGCGAAACAGGCTGCCATCCCGATGGCAAAGCACCGCCGTCACGCTTGGTTACTTCATGGTATTATCCGGTATCACGGGGACATAGAGGTAGCTATCGTACTCGCCACCGGTGTAAATGCGATGACGCCCGGCATTGTGCGTGGCCGGCGAAACAACCACCTCGGCCGGGTCGGCACACTGGGTGGCGTTGCCCCCGACGGTCATCATCTCGACCGGCTGCCCCGGCATATAGGTGAACCCGTCGCGCGGAACCGAAATCGAAGCCGAGCCGAAGGGAATGGCCGCATTGGCCGGCTGATAGGCCCCCACGGTGAGTTGCAGTATTTCGCCCTCGTCGAAGTAGAGCCCCATGGGCCATATCTCAATCTCGACGGGAACAATCTCGCCCGGTTTCAGTTTCTGTTCGGTGGTAAAGGTGTAATAAGGTTCGGCCTCGGTCGAGCGAGCCTCGTCCAACTGGCGCATCGACACCCGCATCAAGCCCGTGGCGGCAATGAGGTTGCCCGTGCGGTCGGGGAGCGGCTGGCCGTCGCGCGAGAGTTTCTCTACCCGCACGGCCAGGTCCATGTCGTCGTGGTCGGGGGCCGATACCCACAGGTGCAGCTTCATGTAGCCGGTAATCTCGGTAGGCCGCTCCATGCGATAGCGGTAGGTCACCTCGTGGCGGGCACTGTCCGACTGATATTCGCTCACGGCCTGGTCGGCAGGCAACGAGGTGAGCAGGGCACTGTCGGCAGCCGACAGATAGAGTTTGTGGTACTGGGTACGGGCCAGCGGGAAATCCTCCTCGGCACGGCCCACGATGTCGGTACCCCCGGGATTCAACACCGACAGGCGTACCCGCGGTGTCTGCTCCCAACCGTTGTCGATACCCTTCAGGTAGTGGTCGAAGAAGCGGCGCAGATCCTCCACATTCTCGGGCGTGTAATAGTCGAACCACTCGCTGGTGTTGTGCACCCGCAGCCACTTCTCTTTCGAAGCCATGCGGCGGAACCCGGCAAAGGAGCCGTGTGTGTGCACCGAGTTGGTATAGCTGGCCACGACGTAGGCCGGAATCTCGATATTCTCGACCCGGGCCGCCTTGTCTTCCCAATAGTCGCACATGAAGGGACGCTCGACAATCATGCGGGGCTGGTCCTCGAGCATGCCGTGGGCCGAGGCAAAGGTTTCGGCAATCATCTCGGGAAACTCGGGAGCCGGTATGCCGCCCCGCGTACCCGACTCGCGGTAGTGGTCGCAGAATCCCTCCCAGGGAGCGATGGCAGCCAGATGCTCGGGACGCTCGGCTGCAATGAACCATTGCGATACGGTGAGCCACGAGTTACCCGTCATGCCCACCTTGCCGTTGCTCCACTTTTGCGAAGCTATCCAGTCAATCACATCGCACCCGTCAAGAGCATCCTCGTGCCCCCAGTAGAGCAGATTGCCCTCCGACATGTAGGCACCCCGTTTGTCGGGGTTGACAATGGCATAGCCATGAGCCACCCAATAGGCCGGGTCGGGACCTTCGAACTTCTCCAACCCCGAGGTGGCCGACAAGGGCACCCCCGAACGCATGGGCACATCGTCGAGCATCTGCCCACCTATCTCCTTGCCATAGGGACTCCACGCCAACAGGGCGGGGCAAGCCTCGTCGCCCACGGGGCGGAACACATCGGCATAGATAGTCACGCCGTCGCGCAGCCGGATGGGCACATCGCGCTCGAGCAAAATATCGCACGGCAGCGGCATGGCACCTTCGCGGCGCACACTGCCGGCCTTCAAAATCAGAGTATCGGGATTGAACCCCGGATAGCGCACCCGCGGTGCATCTACCGGTAAAGCCTTGCGAAGAGGAACTTTCATCTCTCGCCCCTGGGCATCGTGCAGCGTAACCTCCTGACGGGCCGGCACACCGCACTGCGTGCAAAGGGCCATCAGCGCCAAAGCGCCTGTATACATCCATTGCCTGGTCATATCGTAATCCTTTTTTATCGGTTAAACATTTCGCTCTTTTGTGAGGCAAATTTCGTCAATCTTTCTCGGTTGCCATTGTTAAATCAAGAGCCGAAATTGGTTAAATACTGAACATTTCCTATCTTTAGCCGCATCAATCTTACCACCCTGAGCCATGACCGAAAAAATCATACGACTGAGCGAACTTACAGAATACCACCAGGTAAAAGAGGTATACGAAAACAGCCTGGCCTGCTTCGAGATGAACAGCCATTTGGTAAACATCGACACCATACCGCCGGTATTTGCCGACATCTTTTCGGTAGTGTTGATTCGGCAGGGGTCGGCCACCTTCTCGCTGAACTATCGCGACTACACCGTGGGCAAGGACGACATGCTGCTCTTCTGGCCCAGCCTGCTGGTATCGCTCACCCGGCAGAGCCCCGACTTCGTGGCCCTGCATCTGCTGTGCGAGCGCACCCTCTTCGAACGGCAACTGACTACCGACCCGGCCTACCAGCAATACTCGCTCTTCTTTTTCCAAGCTCAGTCGCCCATCCTTCACCTGCCCGACCATCTGGCTCAAAATCTGGCCGACGACCTGCGGCAGCTCGCCCGCCACATCGTTACACCGGGGCCCTACCAGGGTAACAGGCTGCAACACCTGCTGCACGTCGTGATGCTGCAAGTGCTCGAGCGGATTGCCCATCGGACCGATGCGGCTACTCCACTCTCCCACCCCGAGCGGCTGTTCCAGCAATTCATCACGCTGCTCACCCGCCACTACAAGCGCGAGCACACCATCGACTTTTACGCCCGCAGCCTCTCCATATCGCCCTCTTACCTCTCGCGCATCATTCGCCAGACCACCCACAAGACGGCCGGCTACTTTATCAACGGGCTGCTCTATGCCGAGGCGTGCCGCCTGCTGCGACACACCGACCGCACCATACAAGCCATTGCCGATGAACTGAATTTTTCGGACCAATCGGCCTTCGGCAAGTTCTTTAAGACCAATGCCGGACTGTCGCCTCTGCGATACCGAAACCGAAGCGTAAAATCATAGGCACAAACAACAATCTATTTTACAGAAACTTAACAAAGCATATCACAGTGGAAGCCCCTTCTGAAAATCTTTTTCACATTGCTAAAAATAGGTTAAACCAACCTGTTAAAAAACAATAAAAAGAATATATGCTTTTATGTTTTTCGTAAAAGTGTATTCTATATTTATCCCCCCAAGAGAAAATATATAGAATAGTTAATCGTATAACTCACTTTTTATGCAAAAAATCTACTCGACCCAAGGGGATATGTATTCCGTAAAAAACAGCGGTTTCACCCCGACACATACCATCCGATAAAAATCATCCATATTCTAATTTCTAACCGTATGGAGGGGCCTTGACGTCGGGCTCTTCCCTACCTTTAACTCACTTTTTTATATGAAAAAATTACTATTACTCCTCCCCCTGTGGCTGCTGGCTACCAGCACTTTTGCAGCCGACGAGATGTTATCCAACCCGGGATTCGAAGACTCCTCTTCCAACTTCCTCTTTGGAACCACCTTCGACGAATGGAGTACCACAGGAATCACCGTGGATGTAGAATCTACCGACAAGGTCGAGGGTGAACAGGCCCTGAAAGTTACCAAAGCTACGCGAGACGAAAGCTATTTGAGCCAAGAGATTGCCGGCAACTTCGAGCCGGGAGCCACCTACCGCCTGCGTATCAAGTACAAGGTGCTGACTTCGCAAAACGGCAGCGACGTCAAACTGAACTGCTATTGGGAATCGCCGCGCGACGGTGAGCTCGAACACGACAGCGACAAGCTGAAAACCGACTTCTTCACCGCCGACTCCTGGACCGAAAAGACGGTCGAGACTACCTTCCCCGAAGGGGCTACCCGTTTCTACTTCAACGTGATGGTGGCCAAGAATGCCTCTGTGCTGTTCGACGACTTCAGCTTCCAGAAGACCGAAGGCAGTGCACCCGTCCCCACCGAACCTACCCTGACGGTATCGCCCACCACCTTTACCGAGCTGTCGACCCAACTCAACAAGTCGGTCGACTACCCCACCGTCACCATCACCCAGGCCAACCTCGACAAGCCGGTGACCATCACCCTCACGGGTAAGGACGCCAAGCACTTCAGCGCTTCGGTACAATCGACCACCGAGCCCTCGCAAGCCGTAGTCTTCACCTACAACCCCACGGTTATCGGCCGCCACACGGCCACGGTCACCATCGAGAGCGCCGGCCACTACGAGCTCACGCAGACCTTCCAGCTGAAGGGCTACTGCATCGACCCCAACAACCCGCCCTCGATCTCGATCGAACCGGCCACCATCCCGGCCTTCACCGCCAAGGTCGACGAGAAGAGCACCGTAACGGCTACCCTCAACAGCCAGAACTGCATCGACTATGTGCGCGCCTCGATCGAACATATCGAAGGGGCGGCCTTCAGCATATCGAGCACCCTCTTTGTCAAGAACATCCCCAACACCGTAGTCTTTACCTTCGCCCCCAAACAGGCCGGTAAGTTCCACTCGAAGATTCACTTTACCACTCTCGAGGGCAAAGAGCTCGTTGTCGACCTCAACGGTACGGCTACCGCTGGCGATACCCCCGTCGAAGAGCCGCTGGTACGGAACTTCAACTGGGACATGAGCAACCCGCGCGAACGACTGTTCGAAACCTTCGACAGTGCCGTCAAGAACGAAAACCTGCAACTCGAAGGCTGGCAGAATGTGACCCGCGAAGGGAACCGCCCCTGGTGGGGATACGAAATCGACGGCGAAAAGATGGCCAAGGCCTCGGGCTACGTATATCAGGAACAAAGCGACGACCAGGTAGAGATGTGGATTGTAACCCCGCCGCTGAGCTACAAGACGGCCGGGAAGACCTTTACCTTCCGCGTCATGGGCGAAAACATCTTTGAGAACTGCCCCACCAAACTCGAGCTCTACTACATCGACACGATACCCAACACGCCCGTATTCTTCCAACCGCTGGAGGTAGGCATACCCGCATCGCCCGACCAAAACGGCGAATGGAACGAGCTCCATGTCAATCTGGAGGGACAGAACATCAGCGACGTCTTCTTCATGGCCTTCAAATATACCGGCCGCTGGGGCAATGAAAACGCCGTGACCTACTACATCGACGATATTGGCTGGGGCCGTACCGACCTGCCCGAGATGACCAGCGACTCGACCCACGTGTCGATGATAGCGGCTCAGGGCAAAGACCAGGTGAGCGGGAAAATCACCGTCTCCACCAAGAATCTGACCGAGCCCATCAAGCTGTCGCTCGGCGGAGCCAACCCGAGCAAATTCAAACTCTCGACCCAATCGCTCCCCACTACGGGCGGCTCGTTCACCGTATCGTTCAACAGCAACAATCTGGGCGTGCACGAAGCCTATGTGAAGCTCGCCTCGCGTGGTGCAGCCGACAAGTATATCCCCCTGTCGGTTCTCGTCAAGTCGGCCTCGGGTATCGACGATACTCACAGCCAGCCCGTCACCATCGCCCAGACGGAACAACGCCTCCACATCCAGGCCGAAGGGCTGCAACACGCGGCTCTCTATTCGATTGCGGGTGTACTGACAGGCCAATTTGCGGCCGAAGGCGAAACGATACAGACCCCCGAATTGCCCCGGGGTGTCTATATCCTCCAGGTAACGACAACAGCCGGTAAAACGACCCACAAGATTGTACTCCGCTAAAGTGTAAAAGGAGATACTGCGGCTCCCCCCGAGGAGCCCGGTATCGCTCCCGATAACCCTATCCGGCCCCGGCGCGCGACCAGTTCCACGCCGGGGCCGCTCTTTTCAAAGGGCTCGACGAGCATCACAACCATCCCTACCCTCCCCCGCAGGTACCCCCGCAAAAAGTTTTTCAAAAAAAACAGCCAGGCCAACAAACAGGTAACTATTTGTTTCCTTGAAAGATAAAACGGCACTCGATTTTTTTTGAAAAAATTCTTGCCCGATATGTTGTGTAGAAAGAAAAAATGCCCTATCTTTGCCGTCGCAAAACCAAAATGGTGCGGTAGTTCAGCTGGTTAGAATACATGCCTGTCACGCATGGGGTCGCGGGTTCGAGTCCCGTCCGCACCGCCAGTAAAGCGAGGATGACTCCTTTACGAAAACAGAACATGGTGCCTGTAGCTCAGTTGGTTAGAGCATCGGATTGTGGTTCCGAGGGTCGTGGGTTCGAGTCCCATCTAGCACCCCACAAAAGGAGCGAGAACTTTTTGTTCTCGCTCCTTTTGTTTTACCCACTCCTTTGTAAAACCGGAGCAGTAGAGGGATAAGGGGATCAACGTAAAAACGGATCAACGTAAAAACCTGAGGGATTTATAAGATTAAGCATAAATTTTAGCTAGTCTGAACAAAAAGAACGCCTTATCCTTTACTCGGATCAACGTAAAAAACTGAGGAATCCGTGAGATTAAGCATAAATTTTAGGAGCAGTAGAAAATCGGTGGGGATAACCACACAGTTTAACGATTTTAAAAAAAAGGACTTTTGGAGAATAGGCGTAAAAAAACGTGGGATTCGCAAAGTCAGAACGCAGCAAGGATTAACACCAAAACAGGCCGCCCTCAAAAATTCTGAGAACGGCCTGTTTACAGACTCTACAATTAGATAAACCTTATCTCTTTATCTCGGACAGATGGCTCAATAGAACTTCGACATCGGATAGATGTTCACCGGATAACTGCCCTTGTTTTCGAGATTCATCACCAGCTTCGGCTCATCGCCGCTGCAATCGTAGACGAGGATATTCCCGTCGGAAATCCGGGCCTCGTTCAGGTCGTTCGATACCGATACATAGAGCAGATTCTTGTTCGGGTCGGCTACAACGTTGCAGGTCAGATACTCGGCTTGCGGAGCATCGTTTTTCACCTGGATATACTCCTCGATTTTCCACGTCTTGAGCGAGATGCGGCTCACCGTCAAGGTGCCGGCGGCAAAGTAGAGGTAGTCGCCGGCCAGCGTCACGCCCGACGAGTTCATAAACTCGGCCGAGATGTCGGCACTGATGGGTTTCTCGAGTATGACGCTCATGGTCTCGGTGTCGACAAAGGTGAGATAACTTTTCAGGCTGCCCGAGCGGCCGCAGGTAGCCACCACGATTTCGTGGTCGCCCGTGCGACAGATGCCGCTGATAAATTCGCCCGAAAGGTCGAGCGAACGGGTCAACTTGTTGCTGTCTTTCGTGAACTCGAAGAGCTGGGTATTGGTCCAGAATCCCCCGCCGGAACAATAGAGGTGATCGCCGATGACGGTCATGCCGCGTGTGCCCACAACGGTCTCGATTGTATTCCCCTGGTTGCCGAAGTGGTATCCACCCTCCACGAGAGTCAACTCGCCGGTCTCGGTATCGAGGCGGAACATGCCCTGTCCGTCGGCCAGAAAGAGGTTATGCTCGTCGATAACGGCCAGATTCTCGAGCGGCGTGACCAGCGGCAACGAGTCGACCACCTCGAGCGAGCCCTCGGGTTTATGAAACTTCAGGTCCTTGAAATGGAATACCTTCTCGCGGCGGAAGGTCTCGGCATCGACAATGACGATAGTCCCGTCGCCCGGCTCGCTGTTTCCCAAATCGGGCACCTCGGTATTGTTGCTCATGATGTAAATCTTGTTTCCATAGAGGTAGAGATCTTGCGACGTATTGCCGCAGGCCGAACCGTTGACAGTACGGTAGACATTCTGCTCGACCTGCCCCTCGGGCGAAATCCAGGTGACCGAGCCGTTCTCCAGACGCGGGGCTCCCTGGTTGAGAATCAACACTCCGTCGGGCGAAGCATATCCGCCGAGAGCCGTGGGCGGATTAGTGCCGCCACCGCCCGTATTACCACCGTTACCTACAAGTTCGGGGTCGGACGAGCAACCGCCCGCCGCAACCATGGCCCCCGTCAGCACGAGGGCTGCAATCCATCTGTTATTCATTGCGCAAAACATATTTCTTACAGATTACTGACGACCGGCCGGGAAATAGAAGCCGGCGGGGAAGTGGGTATAGTTTTCGTATTTGACGGCCGGAGCCTCGGTGCTGGTGGCAAAGTCGAATCCCCAGATCTGGTTCTGCCCGAAGAGGGCATACGATTTGAGGGTATTGATGTAGACACGTCCCGACTTGGGGTGCACGCCCAGTCCGTTGTAACGGATGCCGGCGTTCTTGTCCAGAGCAGAGAGGTCGACCATCCATTGCTCGGCCTCGAGACCCGAGTCGGCCTTGAGATCTTCGCTCTCGTCGAAAGGCAGACAGTAGACCGTCACCCCATCGGCATAGTAGAGGTTGTTGCCATAGGCGGCGAAGGCCTCGCCCGACGAACCCACGGCCGGTTCAACGCCTATGCGGCGCTGAATCATCGAGCGGTCCGACAGGTTGAACTTGCCGATGGCAATCTGTCCCGAGCCTACGGTCGTCGAGGTAGAGGTCATCACCCACATCCGGCCGTCGTCGGCGCCCTGAATGCCCAGCACACGGTTGATCATGCAGGGGATGCTGTACGGGAACGAAATCGACGTCACGGCATCGCTCTCGGTCGAGAGCTCGAGAATCTTGCTCAAATAGCCCGACTTGAAGGTGTAGGCCTTGCCTCCCATCGTCACGAAGCGGCTCTTCGGCGCACCGTCCGAACCGGTCACGAAGGTCAGCGACTTGGCCGTGGGGTCGAAACGGTAGATACCGGCGTTGTCGCGGATATAGAGATGCTGCTCGTCGAGCACGGCGATATGCGTGGGCCAGTCGAGCCCCTGCAGGTCGTCGTTCGTGTAGGCGGCCGTCCGCTTCAAGGTGTGGGCATCGGCCACCACCAGCATGCCGTCGTTTTCGAACACCATGCCGTTGGGGTTCTTGTTGCCATTCTGCGAGATGATATAGACCTTGCCGTTACAGAACGCCATGTCCTGTGCCACGTTGCCCAGCTCGGTACCGTTGACCGTCTTGTAGGCATCGGCCACCACATACCCCTCGGGCGAAATCCAGGTGAGCGAGCCGTTCTCGGTAGTCATGTTCCCCTCGTTGAGCACAAAGACCCCGGCCGGGTCGTCAAAGGCATTCAGGCAATACAGCTCCACCTTTTGCGAAAGGTTCTTCCCGCCTGCGCCCGCTACCGTGACGGTGAGCGTAGCTTTTGTTTCGGCATCGGCCGTGGCCGAGATTTCGATTTTCCGGGCATCCTGGTCGACCGTTGCACTCCACCCGGCGGGCAGCGATTCGGTCTTGACCGACTGCACATGCTCTGCCGCATAGGCAATCTCTACTTGGGTATCGGGAACCACAAATACCGGCACATCGGTTGCAACAGCCGTTGTCCACTCAAACTTCGGGTCGGGCATCGGTTCTTCACTCTCTTTCGAGCAACTGCCCATAATCAGAGCTACCGCTACCAGCAGCACGCCCCACATCTTTCTTACTTTCATCATTCTACTTTTGGATAAAAATCTATTATTTAACAGGTTATTGAAAATTTGCAAAACAAGGTCCCGGGCTGGAGAAGAGACGGCAAGCCCGGCCGTTGCCATATTGTCAAGACGGCAACGCGTCGTGCCTGCCTGTTCCCGGGCAGATGCCCCAACAGGTTTACACAGTACCCCGACACGGGTTATGAATGGCTCGAAAAGCCTGAAAAAAGTATATAGCATTTACGTCGTACATTTAACCGTCCTGTCCACGGGCTCGATTAAAAACAAAAACTGACGGCAGGTCTTCTGACTGACTCCCCACTCGAGGCCTTCCCGATATTGCAATCAGTGGCGTATAGAATTCGAGCGGTTGGCGGAGCTTCACAGCAGCGGGACTGTCCGGGATTTTCACCCGATTCCCTTTTAATCCTCGAGGCCCGGCGGGCCTTTTGGAACCAATCGGCTGTAAAATTAGTATTTTTTTCTGGAGAAAGATAACTTTTTGCTTCCTACTTCAAACAGATTGTATATGGTGCAGCTTATAGTCTTTATCCTCAGCGGTCTTGACAACACACTCCCCCCACAAAAAAAGCATGAGCGCATATAGCCGAGATGCGGCTGTATGCGCTCATGAGTTTCTCTGAAGAAGTTTTGCCGGTTCTCTCCTACACCGGCTCCATTTTTTTCTATACTGCCAAACTTATCTTACCAGAACCTTCTGGCCGCCGATAATGTAGAAACCGTTCGGCAGATTCTCGGCAGCAACCTCCCGAGGTACGTTGGCCCGCACCTTCATGCCTTGCAAATTGAAGACATCGACACGGACACTTCCCGAATCCACACGGTCGGAGACCACAGACTCGATGCCCGAACTCGCCGATTGCCCCTCGAGTATCCAGGCATTCAGCTCCTTTACCCGGGTCGTGGCCGAGGCAAAGGCTTCGATGCCGTTGGCATCGGCTTCGGTGGGGAAGACACGGATGGAGGTAGCCCACTTGTCGTTCACGAAGATGTCGAGGATGGAGTGGTCGATAAAGATATTTATCTTCAGCTCACTCCCCACGGCCGGACGCTCGGGCAAGATGCAACGATAGACACCGTCGTATACGCCGGCGTCGTTGGTCAACCGAGGCAGGGCGCTGAAGTCGGCCACGAGTTCACCCGTTGCCGGAGTGTACGAAACAACGGCCTCGGCACTGCCGCTCTTGAAGATGTGGAAACCGAAGTCGGAGGCACCCACCTCGAATGTGCCGCATATCTCGACCGAGCGTCCGCTCACAGGCGAGAGGTCGAGAGTACCGTTCAGGTCGAACCCCGTGCGGGTAAAGGTGGTCGTGGTGCGTAACCCGGTCAACCCCTCATAAGGTTTCTGCGACAGCGAGCCGTCCTCAGCAATAGACCACTCGCGGGGCAACGAATAGCAGTGAGCCCAACCCAGGTTCCAGTTGGAGACCGACGACAACTTGTCGGGGACAATGCCCAGGGCAATCACCTTGTCGTTGTGCCGATAGATGGTGGGCGACAAGAGACCGAAGCCGTCGCGGGAGTTCAGCTCGACCAGACGCGGTTGCGAAGAATCGGCATCGGGCACAAACTTTCCATCGGCGGCAATCGAGCCCGTCCAGTACAGGGTGTGAACACCTTGCGATGTGTTGAGCGGCGTGACGGTGAACAGCCATCGGCCGTCGGGCATCGGGGTGATGTTGGGCATCTCCCAGAAGGTACCGGCTTCGGCAGCCGACGAGCCCGTGAAGAAGAGGTCGCCGTCGTTGCTCCACATGCCGGTGAGCGGGTTGTAGCGATGCAGAGTGGTTGTGCCTACCCCATTCTTCGAAGAGCCCACAATGATGTAGGCGTTGTCGCCGTTGCGGAAGAAATAGGGGTCGCGGAAATCGTCGGAGAGTCCGCTAGGGCGACCACCGATAATGGGGTTGCCGGGCAGTTTGCTCCACTCGTTCAGGTTGTCGGTGACAGGTGTGGCCTGCGCAATCGTGGCCTTGGCATAATCTACGGCCGTATAGAGGATGTTGGGCTCTCCACCCGTCACCTCATCGTCGGCAAAGACACAGCCGCTCCAGCAGCCCTTGATGTCGTAGGCGTCGCCGGGAGCCAGGGCAATCTTCTCCTCCCGCCAGTCATAGAGGTTTTCGCTCGAGATATGTCCCCAATGCAAGCGGGCCATGTAGGGGCCGTCGGCATTCTTCTGGAAGAAGAGGTGGTAGCGGCCGTCGGCATAATACATGCCGTGGCATTCGTTGGTCCACCCGGCGGCAGGCATACCGTGGAAACGCGGACGCAGCAAATCGTCGGCAAAGCGCGAGGCCGGTATATCGAGGTCGGGCTCATGCTCGGGTTGCCAGGTCTGTATCTCGTCCAGCGACTTGGCCTCGTTCCAAATCGAAATATCGTCAATCAGTCCGTTGAACGACATCAGCTCGAAGGGGCCCGACAGGCGGGACTCGGAGCCCTGCCCCATGTAAAACGAACCGGCGGCAAACGAGACAGAACCGTTGGCCCGGCTCGAGCCTACCTCCACCCCGTTGTTGTAGAGCTTGATCGACCGGTTGTCGCAGTCGATTACGGCCACCAGGTTGTTCCAGCTATACGTGGGGAGCGGCGTGCTCGCCTCGATACTTACCGGCCAACCGCCGATGTAGGTCTCGAAACTGTACTTGCCGTTAAAGCCGAGGTAGAAACCGAAGCCCGTCTTGCTGTCCCGGTCGAGACAGGTGACGATGGGGGTCTTCTCCGACGTATCGGTATCGATTTGGATAATGGGATAGCACGGGAGGGCCACCCATACCGAGACGGTCATTTGCGTGGCATCGGCAGCCAGGATATTGTCCAGACGGGCATCTACCCGCGAGGTATAGCCGTCGAACCTTAAGGCGGCACCTACGGCTCCGTCGACATTCTCGGGGGCGAAATTTCCCTCGACCGTAAAGCGGTCGCCACTGATACGCTCCTCGATCTGCCCGGAATCGACATTCATAGGAAAATGGGCAACCAGTTCGGCATTTAACGACAACGCCGACGCCATGGCGGCAATAACTGAAAATGATTTAATCCGATTCATTGATACAAATTCTTTTGAGGTTTGGCTGGATACGACACAGATGACGCACCTCGACAGAGAGGGTTACGCCATCTGTGTTTCAATAAGTTTTATTTCAGATAATCGAGAATGTTCATAGTCAACTGCTCGATGTTGTGCTGATAGGGATTGGTACCCGAGTTCTGGTTCCACTCATAGGCGGCAAAGCCGTTGGCGATGCAACGTCCGTGCTCGGCATTGGCATAGAACTCGACCAGACCGGCCACGCAGTGGTCGCGCACATGGCCCCAGGTGGCCAGCACGAGGGCGTTGGTAGTCACCTCGAAGTTGCGAATCACGTCGGGGTAGTTGCCTTTCCCGTAGATGTTGCAATCCCACAAGCAGTTGTGGTCTTCGCGTTGACCGGGACCGATGAGCGGCAGGCTGTTGTAGCCGTAGTTGTTGGGGTCTTCCATCGTGAGGCCCTCGTATACGGGGTGCGAGGTGCGGTCGTAGAATCCCTGGTCGCTGCCGTTGCGGAAGTCCCAGCCCAGGTAGGGATTGATGGTCCATACGTCGGTACCTGTCCCGCCTTCGCCGTTACCGTAGGTTGTGGGAGGCATGGTCGACGGCACGAAGCCGAGGGGTACGGTGAGCTGCGTAGCCATGTTCGAGAGGTAGAGGCTGCCGCCGTTGGCCGAGTATTGGCGCAGAGCGGCGATGGTCTCGTCAGAGGTTATCTCGGCCGGCAGGTTCTCCCACCCGAGAGGCAACCCCACGCGGTCTATCTCGATCCAGAGCACGGGATAGATGTCGGCATCCAGGTCGGCAAGCTGCGAGGGTTGGATGAGCTCGGCATTCTCCTGCTCCATGAACCAGGCGGCCGCAGCCCGCTCGTCGTCATCGGGGAGCTGCTGGATGGTGGCGGCAGTCATCAGGTAACCCATCTTGGGGGTGATGTAGGGAACCGTCACCTGTACCGAAGTACCCTTCGACGTATAATACTCGTCATATACCAGGGCCACGGTGTAGGTCAACTCCTGGTCCATCGGCTGGCCCTTCATCTCGCACGAGGTAGCCGACGCCTCCAGCACGACGGCGGCATCGGCCTCGTCGGCTCTGAAGACCTTGACGGCCGTAATGCCCTCTTCGTCGGGCAGGGTCCAGTTGAGTGTAACGGTACGGCCGCTCACCGAAGCCTCGAGGTCGGTCACATTGGCCAGCTCGATATAGGGAATCGTAGCCGTCACCGAGACACCCTCGGATACATAGCCTCCGTTGTAGAGGACTTTCACCGTGTAGAGATACTCCTCTTCCATAGGCTGCCCCTCCACCGAATAGAAGGTTACGCTCCCCTCGAGGCGTGTGGGGTTCGACGAGTTGCCGTTGGTAATCAGCAATACCCCCTCTACCCCATCGGCTGCGGGCAGACTCCACGAAAGATTGACCACATAGCCGTCGATGTCGGCTCTCAGGTTACTCACCTTTTGCAAATCCGGAATTTCGGTATAACCGGTCGGCTCAAATTCCGAGCATGCACCAAACATACCGCACAGCGTGGCAAGCAGTATGAAAATGCCATAAGATATTTTTTTCATCGTACTTTCTGATTTAATGTGTTATTTATACAAGTCTCCTGCATTGTCTACCTGGTTGACAGGAATCGGGAAATAGATTTCGTCGCTCGAGAGGTTGGCTCCCTGATAGTAGGTCCGAATTTTCCCTTCGGTTTCGTAGTAGTTGTTTACCGTTTCGACTACCGTACCCCAGCGCACGAGGTCGAACCAGCGCAGACCCTCCATGGCCAACTCGAGGCGGCGCTCCATGCGCACAGCCTTGCGGGCATAGTCCTGATTCCAGCCCGTAGCCGGATATTCGCTCACCTTGTAACTGGCCACCATGGGGTTGCAGTCGATGGGTTCGTACGAAGCGTCGACCGAGCGGGCGGCCTTGCGGCGCACGTCGTTGATGAGGGTGCGAGCCTCCTCGAGATCCTTGTTCTGCTCGATCAGGGCCTCGGCCTTCATCAGCAGCACGTCGGCGTAGCGGATGAGCAGACCGTTGAGCGACGAGGCCCCCCAGGGCACGATACCGGGTTTGACATAGGGCGACTCGGGTGCCGGATAGGGCTTTTTGCCCGAATACTGTCCGTAGAGCTCGAGGTTGCGGCACCACTTCTCGTTATACTGGTGCGAACGCCACGGCATCCCGATACGGCCTACCGTAAAGTCGAGACGGGGGTCGATGTTGCCTTCGAAATCGGCACGGTCTACATTCTGGTCGTCGGGAGCACCATCGAGATAAGGCAGACCATTTTCGTCGGTACGGAAGGCGTTGACCAGATCTTGCGAAGCCAGATAGAAGTCGTCGCCGTTGCCATAGAGGTTGCCTTCGGACCAGGTACAGTTCAGACAGTTGTTGTAGTTATACTGGTCGGGCGAGTTGGCCGACGAGAACTGGATGGCCAGTATCGACTCGTACTGGTTGTTGTACTCGGGTTTCGACATGTCGAGGAAGTTGGGATAGAGCTCGTACTGATGGCTGTCGATTACGTAGCCGGCATAGGTCTCGGCTTCGGCCCAATCGGAGGTGAAGAGGTCGACACGAGCCAGCAGGGCAGCCGCCACATAGCGGTTGAAGCGGCCCACCTCGGCCTGCGTTGGGGGCAGTATCTCGTAGCTGTCGCGCAAATCCTGTTTGATAAACTCGGCAATCTGCTCGCGCGAATACTGGTCGGCCCGGCATTCGCTGGGGTTCACGACGGTTTCGTCGAAGTAAGGGAACTTTTCAAAGATGCGCAGCATATCGAAGTAGAAGTATGCCCGCAACGTCTTCATCTCGGCCACATACGAGTTTTTCTCCTGGTCGGAAATCGAGGTAGAAGCCTGGATGCCGCGGATGGCGGTGTTGCACCGGCTGATCGAATAGTAGTTGTTGCGCCATTTGAAGGTAACCACATCGTTGTCGCTCTGCACATTGCCAATCTCGAGCTGGTGGATGTAACCCTCCATGGTCACACCGTCGCCCCCCTTGAGGGCGTCGTCGGACCGCACGTCGAATACCCAGTTGTTGATAGGGCCGGCAAACGACTCGTTATTGCCGAAATAGTGGTTGAGCAGCGACGCATAGGCCGAGGTCATCAGGTCGAGAGCCTCCTCGTCGCCAATCTGTTCGTCGGTAAACGTACCTTGCGGTTTGGTGTCGAGCATATCCTCGCATGAATTCATGGTCATGCCCATTGAAAGGATAGCTGCAACCCATATTGCTTTTTTTGCTATGTTTTGTATCATGTTCATGGTTCGTCGTTTTGAATGTTAGAACTGGAAATTCACGCCCACCGTAAAGGTGCGGGGACGGGGATATGCACCATTGTCGATGCGTGCACCATACTCACCGGGAAGGATTTCGGGGTCGAGACCCGTATAGGAGGTGAGGGTAAAGACATTCTCTACCTGCCCGTATACCTCGAGGTTCGAAGCACCTATCTTCTTGATGAGATTCTTGGGCAGTGCGTAAGAGAGTTTCAGGTATTTCATCTTCATGTAGGAACCGTTCTCCACGTAGTACGACGAGAAGCGGCTCTCGTTGTTGTCGTCGGTCAGCGACAGGGCCGGAATATCGGTATCGGTATTGGTCGGGGTCCAGGCATTCAAGATCTCTACCCCGCGGTTGGTCGAGAGGTTGCCGTAGTTCATCGAGAGCAACTGACGCTTCATGTGGTTCTGGATGTCGAATCCGAAATCGCCGGCAAAGAACATGTCGAGCGAGAAGTTCTTGTAGCGGAAGGTCAGGTTCAAGCCCATCGACAAGTCGGGGTTCGGGTCGCCGATGATGCAACGGTCGTTGTCGTCGATTACCCCGTTGCCGTCGAGGTCACGATAGATGAGTCGGCCGGGAGCCGCACCGGTCTGGGTAGCGTGGTTGGCCACCTCGACCTCGTTCTGGAAGATACCGTCGCACACATAGCCGTAGTAGACACCCATGGGCTGACCCGGGATGAGCCGTTGGTCTCCGCCGATGAAGTTTTGCCGCGAGTTGAGCTCGAGCAGTTTGTTCTTGTATTGGGCTACGTTGATTGAACCGTTCCACGAGAAGTCGCCATACGAGGGACTGTTGTAGCTGAGGGCGATTTCCCAACCTTTGTTCTCCATCGAACCGGTGTTCAGCCACATGGCCGCATTCTCGCCGGCCACGTCGAGGGCGGGCGGTATCGTCAGCATGTCTTTGGTCTTCTTGATGTAGTAGTCGGCACTCAGACCCAGAGCTCCGCTGAAGAACTGGAAGTCGGCACCGATGTTGTGCTGATAGGTAGTCTCCCACTTCAGCTCGGGATTACCGGTGCTCGAGAGGGTGATGCCCGACGTGGTAGACGAGTTGGTTCCGCTGATGTCGTAGGCACCGTTGCCCGTATTGAAGATGTAGGTCGAGTAAGCCGGGTAGAGCGAGGGGATATTGGCGTTACCGTTCTGTCCCCAGGAGTAGCGGACCTTCAGGTCGCTGAGCACGTTGTTCTGGGGGAAGAACTCCTCCTGCGTGGGTCGCCAGGCCAGTGAGAAGGCCGGGAAGATGCCGGCGCGATAGCCTTTGGCAAAGCGTGAGTTTTCGTCGCGACGGATGGTGAACGATGCCAGATAGCGGTCGGCATAGTTGTAGTCGACTTTACCGAAGAGCGAAAATACCGACCATTGCGTCTTGCCGCCGCCGTTGCTGCGGGTACCCGTACCGGCGCCTATCTGCATGTAGTCGGGGTCTTCAAAGGCATACCCTTCGCGCGAAGCCGACAGGTCGCGGAACGTATAGCTGATGGCCTCGGTTCCGAGCAGCACGGTCAGGTGGTGCTTGTCGGCAAAAGTCTTGTTGTAGTTGGCGGTATTGGTCCAGGTCCAGGTATCGCCCTGACCGTATACGCTCGACACGCTGTTTACATCGCCGGGATTCACCGTACGGCCGAGCGTGTGGTTGAAGTATTGGCTGTGCTCGATACCGATATTGGTCTTGAGCGAGAGTCCCTCGATGGGTTTCAACTCGAGGTAGGCATTACCCAGGATACGCCACGACGAGTAGTCGTTGTCCTTGGCATTCTCGATGAGCTGCACGGGGTTGGTCAGGTCCGAAGCAATCAGCTCCAGAGGACGGGCCCACGAACCGTCAAGACCGCGCACGGGCAGTGCCGGGTGCTGGCTCATGGCCGTGAACGGCACACCCCGGTCGCCGGCAACATCGACACCCCGGTTTTTCCAGTGGGCCAGCATGAGGTTCTCGCCCACCGAGATATACTTGTTGAAGTCGTATCGCGAGTTGATACGGGCCGAGTAGCGCTCGTAGAAGGTCTCCCGGATGTTACCGTCCTGGTTGATGTAGTTGAGCGAAAGCATCACCGAACTCTTGTCGGTATTGTTCGAGATAGAGGCGGTGAGGTTGTTGGTCCAGGCCGTGCGGTATACCTGGTCCTGCCAGTCGGTATTGGTGGTAGGATAGTTGGTATTGCCGGCCACGTAGGGTTGCAGCACCGGAGTCTCGCCGTTGCCATAGAGCACATGCGAGGGGGCGATGTTCGAGTTTTTCGAAGCAGCCCAGTAGGCTATGCCCCATTGGTTGGCATCGAGCATTTCGTAGCGGTTGGCAATCGTCTGGATGTTGGTCGAGTAGTTTACGTTGACCGTCATGCGGTCGCCCTTGCCCTGCTTGGTGGTGATGACTACCACGCCGTTGGCGGCACGCGAACCGTAGATCGAGGCCGATGCAGCATCCTTCAGCACCTGCATGGACTCGATGTCGCTCGGGTTGATGCAGTTGATGTTGTCGGTAGGCACACCGTCGATGATGTAGAGGGGGTCGTTGCTCGAGTTGGCCGTAGACATACCCCGGACACGAATCGTACCGGTACCGCCGGGAGCGGCATCGGGCACTACGTTCACACCCGGCAACCGGCCGGCCATGGAGCTCATGATGTTACCGGAGTTCTCGCTCAACGGCTCCTTCATGTCCATGACCGAGACCGCCCCGGTAAGGTCGGCTTTACGAACGATTTGATAGCCCACGACCACCACGTCGTCGAGCACTTCGGAATTTTCGCCCAGATGGATGGTCATCTCCGGCGTGGCTTTGGCCTCGGTCGGATTGAATCCAATGTACGAAAACTTCAAGGTTGCACCTTCAGGGACGGAGATGGTAAAGTTCCCGTCAATGTCGGTAGAGGCTCCGGTTTGGGTCGACTCACAAAGCACGGAGGCTCCAATGAGAGGCTCTCCGCCGGACTTTGAAAGGACCTTCCCATGCACAGTGATATTCTGTGCCTGCGCCATGATTGCCATAATAAACAGCAATGTTGCACTGAGAATTGTTCTTTTCATATTTATTTATTTTTATAAGAATTTCTATCGCAAAAATAGGTTACAAAAGCCCCCTGCCGTTATAAAAAATGTTGTACAAGTTATCAAAATTTAAGCGATGCACGTTTTTTGATAGAAAATGCCCCAATTTTAATAGTCGACCAAACGGCAAAAAAACGCACCTCTACGGTTGTATAGAGGTGCGCCACAACAGGATTAGTCGCAATGCCTATTGTTGTGCTCGATTATTTCGTCAGCTTGTTTCGAACCTCGGTAGGGGTCTCGCCATAGGTATCGCGATAGCATTTTGTAAAATAGGCCGGGGTAGAAAAACCTATTTCGTAGGCAATCTCGCTTACCGTTTTGTCGGTCGTGGTCAAGAGCTCGCGGCCCCGTTGCAAACGCAACCGACGTATCAGCTCAACCGGAGCGTAGTTGGTGAGCGACTTGATTTTGCGATAGAACTGAGAGCGTTCAAGCCCCATCCTGGAAGCTATCGTATCGACATTCAAGCTGGCATTGCCCATCTCTTCCTGGAATATATCCAGGAAACGGTTGTAAAATTCATTGTCGATATCGCCCGCAGGTGTGCTTTTGGCCGGCAAGGGTTTCCCCTCCTCCTTTCGATTGCCTTTCAGGACAGACGACGAGAGCCACAGCTCCTTTATCCGCTTACGATTGGCTATGAGACTGGCACATCGGGCTTTCAATACGGTACTGTTGAACGGCTTTGAAAGATAGCCGTCGGCTCCGCTGTCATATCCCTGAGCCCGCTGCTCGTCCATGGAGCAGGCAGTCAGCATCAAGACCGGTATATGCGATGTCGAAATCTCGTTTTTGATGCGCCGGCAACATTCCAATCCGTCCATTACGGGCATCATCACATCACAGATAACGAGATCGGGCACATACTTGACAGCCAACCGCACTCCCTCTTTACCGTTCGAGGCTGTAATTATGTTGTAGTCGGCCCCCATCAACTCACCGATAAGGAGCTGAATATCCCGGTTATCGTCGACAATGAGGATAATGGGCTTGTCCTCATCGAAGGTAATGTGCGTATCGATTACTTCAAATTCGGCCTCGACATCTTGCTCCTCGATTTCCTTACCGACATCGATTGTAGTTTCGGCCACATGCCTTACCGGCAAGGTCACCGTGAAAACCGAGCCTTTGTTCAACGTACTGTCTACGGTGATGCTCCCCCCATGCAACTCTACAAATGCCTTGGCGAGCGACAATCCTATACCGGAACCCTTGGGATGGACACGATCGACCTGATAGAACCGATCGAATATGTTGCCGAGGTCTCGCTCGCTTATCCCTTCGCCGGTATCGGAGACCTTGAACGTGAGGTCCGTACCATCGCATTCGTACGAGACAGTAATCGAACCATTGTCGGGCGTGTATTTGAACGCATTGGAGAGGAGATTGAAAAACACCCGCTCTATCTTTTCCAAGTCGATAGCCAGTGCCAGCCGCTCGTCGGCCGACGGGCCGACCAACGACAACTTTATATCGCGCTTGCGGGCTATGGCATAGAACGACTCCAGCCAGTCCCGGATACATTGATTGAAATCGACCTCGGACAAGTGAATATCCAGTTTCCCGTTCTCATATTTACGGAAGTCGAGTATCTGGTTGATCAGCCGCTGGAGTATCCTGACGTTCTTATCGGCTATTTTCATGAGCGTATGTTGCTGCGGCGTGAGGTTCTCGGCAGCGGCCAGTTGGGCAACCGGTTCCGAAATAAGCGTCAGCGGCGTACGCAAATCGTGCGACACACTGGTGAAGAACACCAGTTTGGCCTGAGTGGCTTTTTCGAGCTGCTCATTCAGCAACTTTTGCTTATCACGCTCCTCCTCAAGAAGTTTATTCTGCGACAAGAGCTCTTTCTGGTGCCGACTGCGCTGCCAGTAGGCCCGCAGCAGAAGGAACCCGACACCACACAACAGAACGATAATGGCTACACTGGCATAGAAGAGCGAGGTCTGCGAGGAGTGCTGAGCCCAATAATCATCGATTTGGACTTTCAACAACTCTATCTTATGAGTCTCCTCCTTCAACGTCTCGTTCTGCAACAGCAGAATATCGGCATTGCTCAAATCTACGGCCGACGAAACAGGCAAAATAGTCTCCTTTTTGTAAGGTTCGTCCTTCAAGATGGCAAGAGCCGTTTGAATGAGTCGGTGCCCCTCGGTAGGATACAAAAAGGTTGCGTCGATAATACTATCGGCAACGGCCTGTATGCCTATATTGGGAGCGGCATCGATGCCGATTATCTTGATATGGTCGCGTAGACCGAGACGACTCGCCACCTCCGACGCTCCGATGGCCATACGGTCGTTATGGGCATAGATGAGGTCTACATCGGGATAAATCCTCAATAAAGAGTCGGCAACGGGTATCGCATCTTCCTTGTTCCAGTTGCCGGAGACGCTGGCCAACAAGGTTCCACCCGACGCCACAAACTCCTTGACAAAGCCTTCGTGCCGGTCTTCGGCCGGAGTAGACCCCCTCAAGCCGAATATCTCGATGGCTTTTGCCCGGTTCCCGAGCAAGTGCTGCGCATAGTGGGCCGCCGACTGCCCAAGCCCCTTGTCGTCTACACCGATGCGGGCCGTATAAGAGTCGCTGTTTATATTCCGGTCAAAAATAACCACAGGAATCCCCCGCTTGTATACATCTTCTATAATAGGCGTAAGAGTCTCGGCTTCGTTGGGCGAGACGATGATGATGTCGAACCCGTTCTTGACAAAATAGTTTATATCGCTTATCTGTTTTTCACTACTGTCATCGGCCGACCGAATCTCCACGACAGCTTCCTTGTGAAACATAATCTCGCGGTTTATCTCGTCGTTCATCTTCATGCGCCAGTCGTCCTGGCTGCACTGCGAAACACCTATCCTGTATACTTTGCTCTGGTTACAACCGAACAAGGCCATCAATACTGCCAGCCAAAAACCGTATGATAAGATTCTGTACATCGTTATGTGTGCTTTGTATCCGCAAATTAAACTATATTCTCATAAAAAAAAGCGTGTATAAGGTATTAAAAATCGGGCATAACAACAAATTTGATAAACTATGCACGATTTTTTATAGCCTCCTCAAAGGTTAGTCTTTAACTTTGCATTACAAAACAACAGCAAGTATAACTCGATTTATCATAAATCTCGATAGAAAATAAAAAAATTGAAAATAGGCCCCACAAAAGGAGTTAATCATAAAAAATAAAACTATAATAATTATGGCTATGACTCAATCGCTTGTCACCAATCGCAAATCGTTCCTGCTGCAGATCCTCCCGGTGATGCTCTGCTTCTTTGCCATGGGATTTGTCGACCTCGTAGGCACGGCATCGAACTATGTACAAAAAGATCTCGGCTTAACCGACTCGCAGGCCAACCTCTTCCCCTCGCTCGTATTCTTCTGGTTCCTCATCTTCTCGGTTCCTACCGGCATGTTGATGAACAAAATCGGTCGGAAAAATACAGTTCTCATCAGCCTCGTCGTGACAGCTGCCTCATTGCTCATCCCGCCGTTCGGCGACAGCTACATAGTCATGCTGGTCTCCTTCTCACTGCTCGGTATCGGGAACGCCATCATGCAAACCTCGCTGAACCCGTTGGTAACCAACCTGATAAGCAGTGACAAGCTGGCTTCGACCCTCACCTTCGGCCAGTTTGTAAAAGCCATCGCCTCGTTCCTGGCCCCCATACTGGCCGCCTGGGGAGCCACCACGATATTCCCCACCTTCGGCCTGGGCTGGAGAGCTCTGTTCGTAATCTATGCCGTCATCTGTTTCCTGGCCATCTCGCTGCTGGCAGCAACCCCTATCGACGAAGACAAGCCCGACAAGGCATCCAGCATAGGGAATTGCCTGAAACTGCTCGGCCGCCCCTTCATTCTGCTCTGCTTCATCGGCATCATGTGCCACGTGGGAATAGACGTAGGAACCAACACAACAGCCCCCAAAATCATTATCGAACGACTGGGACTCCCCCTCGAAGAGGCCGGATTCGCCACCAGCATCTACTTCATATTCCGTACGATAGGCTGTTTCCTCGGCGCATTCATCCTGCGCACCATCTCGCCGAAACTCTTTTTTGCCATAAGCGTACTGATGATGCTGGCCGGCATGTGCATCCTGTTTATCTGCAACACCCTCACACCGCTATACATCGGCATCGGCCTCATCGGGTTCGGCAACTCCAACATATTCTCCATTGTATTCTCACAAGCACTCGTCTATGCACCACAAGAGAAAAACGAAGTGTCGGGCCTCATGATCATGGGCCTCTTCGGCGGTACGGTTTTCCCCCTGGCCATGGGTTATGCAGCCGATGCCATCGGCCAAATCGGAGCCGTGGCCGTGATGACGGTCGGAGTCGTCTATCTGCTCTACTATACGCTGAAAATTAAAAACATATAATCACCGTTAACCCCAATCGCATCTAACCCCATGAAAGACATAGTTGTAGGAATGGGCGAAGCCCTGTGGGACATGCTGCCCGAAGGCAAGAAAATAGGCGGAGCCCCGGCCAATTTTGCCTACCACGTATCCCAGTTCGGACTGTCGAGCTGCGTAGTAAGTGCCATAGGCGACGACTCGTTAGGCAAAGAAATCATAGAAAACTTCGCCTCCAAAGGGCTCAACCACCACATTGCCCAAGTACCCTATCCCACCGGCACCGTGCAGGTCGATATCGACCAAGCCGGCATCCCGCAATACGAAATCAAGGAAAACGTAGCGTGGGACAACATACCCTACACCGCCCACCTCGAAGCCTTGGCCGAAAACACAAAAGCCGTATGCTTCGGCTCCCTGGCCCAACGCAGTGTGGTATCGCGCAGCACCATCAACCGCTTTCTCGACGCCATGCCGCAAACCGACGATACCCTCATCGTCTTCGACATCAATCTGCGCCAGGGCTTCTACAACAAGGAGATTCTGTGCAACTCCATGAAGCGGTGCAACATACTGAAGATAAACGACGAAGAGCTCATTCTGGTCAGCCGCATGTTCGGCTACCCCGGCATAGACCTGCAAGACAAATGTTGGATACTCCTCGGGAAGTACAACCTGAAGATGCTCATACTCACTTGCGGCATCAACGGCAGTTACGTATTCACCCCCGGCCACGTGTCGTTCCAACCCACCCCCCAGGTCGAGGTTGCCGATACCGTAGGGGCCGGCGACAGCTTCACTGCCGCCTTCATCGCCTCCCTCCTGAAAGGCAAGAGTGTAACCGAGGCACACCACCTCGCCGTACAAACCTCGGCCTACGTCTGCACCCAAAATGGCGCCATGCCTCTCCTACCCGCCCAACTGACGGCGTAACTACTTCATCCCTTCCCGCGGCTAATGACTACACATTTTCTCACAAAGCATGACCTTCGATACGATTAAAATCGTAACTTTGTTATTACTTATCGGCAAAGCGTTTATGGTGCTTGCGGCTGTGCACCCGGTGGCACAATCCCGAACACGGCGCGGGAAACGATAAGGGAGTTGGAGGTTTTGCGTATGAAGGACGAGCGGTTACACAGTTGTGCCGAACTGATTGACTACATCAATCGAGTGGGCTTCTTGCCCTTGCTGCCCATGGGTATCGCGGGTTGGTCGGCCGAGGAGGTGACCGACGAAGAGTGCCAATATGCCCCCCTGCCCGATGGCGGATGGGAGTGGCCCCTCTGGCAGTGGAAAGGGACTATCTTGCAGGAGAGCGGTTGCGCCTACGGCAAATTCTTCGACCGTAAGGCGGCATTCGTCAGCCGGACGTGGTGGCCCGACTTCTGCAACTACCGGCGCAGCCGATTCCCCTACCCGGCAGAGGGAACCATCGAAGAGGGGATACTCGATACCTTGCGGCGCGAAGGCAGCCTCATCACCCGCGAACTACGCGCGGCATGCGGATTCAACGGGCCCAAAATGCGCAGCCGGTTCGATGCCTACATCACCCGCCTCGAGATGGGGGGCTACATCGTCACCGAAGATTTTGTCTACCCCCGCGACCGTCACGGGCGCGAATATGGGTGGGGCTGGTCGCTGCTCACCACTCCCGAGACGCTTTGGGGCAAAGAGTCGTGTCACCCCGAGCGCACGCCGCAAGAGTCGCGCGAGCGGATACTCGCCCAGCTGCGCCAGATACTACCATCCGTCCCCGAAAAAGTGTATGACGCTCTACTCAAATAAGGGGTAGAGACAGAGAAAACGACCTATATAAATACCAGTGAAATGAGTGCAATCCATAGAATTATCCTCGTAGGTAATGGCTTTGATCTGGCACACGGCCTTGCGACCCGATACGAAAATTTCATCGACTGGTATTGGGAGCAATGGAACATACGATTATCAAGTAGTGGTGATAAAAAAGAAACCGATGGCTTATGTTCTTTCACTCTCAAAGAGAGTGTTAAACTTGCTAGTTGGCGTTGGATTCCATGGTGTTATAAATTACCCGAAAAAGATATGGAACATCTAAAATATGGGATGGTAGATATTGCTCGCTCAGACACGTCCCTCTGCGATTTCCAACAACATAGCGTCTTCTTCCAAAAAATCTGCCAATCTATCGAATCGAAAGGCTGGGTCGATATTGAAAACGAATATTACCAGGCTTTGAATCACGAATACTTCGAATGCCCGGAAAAGCTCAACAAAGAGTTTGAAATCGTGAAGTCGAAATTGGTCGAATACCTCACCCTCGTTCAATCGTCGAATATCGACGAGTCGATTGTAAAGCCAGCGTTGAAAGAAAAAATATTGGCCCCTATCCGCATCGACGAGATTGCCATCGGTGCCCGCTCGCAACTGGTCGACTTCATTCGTTCGCGGTATTTCGGAGAGGCCGACGGGTCATATATTTCCATTGGCGAACAGCTCGGTTGGGACAAAAGAGCAGAAAACATCGAGGCCATGAATCGATTCTCTCGGAAGTGGGGCGACAAAATCGAGGAGTTCGGTATCGAATCTGCAATCGACAGCCACGACATTCCCGAAGTCCTGTTATCTCCCACCCGGCTGATGTTGCTGAACTTCAACTACACCCGCACGGCCGACCTCTATCTGCCCCAAGACAAGAAGCTCGCATATTGGTTTCCCATCGACCACATTCACGGTCAGCTAAACGACCCGCAAAGCATCATCTTCGGCTATGGCGACGAGCTCGACGACAACTACCGAAATATCGTCAAACTCAACAACAACGAGCATTTGCGGAATATCAAATCGATACGATACCTCGAGACCCAGAACTATCGCAACATGCTGGCCTTTATCGAGTCGGCACCCTACCAGGTCTACATCATGGGGCATTCGTGCGGAAACTCCGACAGGACTCTCTTGAACACCCTGTTCGAGCACAAGAACCGTATCTCGATAAAGCCTTTTTATCACCGGCAGGAAGATGGCAGTGACAACTATCTGGAGATTGTCCAGAATATAAGCCGGAACTTTACCGATATGAAACTGATGCGAGACAGAGTGGTAAACAAAACCCTCTGCGAAACCCTTTAGAACCGTACGACCATCGCACCTCACCCACAGTAGAAACGATAGTGTATGGCTTTCAACCCCATACACACCCTCTCATCCCGATTTTACCTTTCGACAATTTCTAAAATACCCATAACATGCAAGGGGCTGTACCGATGCTTTCGCCCCGATACAGCCCCTCGCTCTCAGAAGGATATAATCATTATTTACCTATGTATTCATAAGCGCCTATATCTATATGACCGTTCCAACTTCTATCGTGACCCAGGATGTCGAAATAGAGATTAAAGTCGGACCATTCGGCACCCTTGTCAATCAAAGGCGAGGTAACATGGAGTGAATAATCGCCATTCTCGGGCGATACAAAGTTGGGGCCGTCGGCTGCCATATTTTCCGAACCGAGGATAATAGAGCCATCGGTGCTCGACGGAGCATTATTGAAGGAGAATGATCCCTCTATCGCACAGTTCTTGAAGAAGCAAGAGCCTTGAGCATCGAGATACCCATTGTTATTCTCGCCATTGGTGTGCTTGTTGTTCCATATCACCGTATTATAGACTTCGGTTCCGGCTCCAGCTCTCAAACCGCTACTGCTACCGCCACTCGTATTGTTGACAATGGTCGTATTGTATATCTTCGATCCCTGCGAGTTTACGGTCGACGAGTTGTTAATGGTATTGTTCCCATAAATCAAGCAGTTGTACAACTTACATTTGCTAAAGTATCCACCGGCATCTCGCGTAGTATTGTTACCGGTGATAATGCAGTTGCGGAATACCCAGTTGTCATAGGCTTCGATAGTACCCAAACCTTGTGAGCTCACCGAACCGGTAAATACAAAGCCATCTACATAGCATTCGTCGGTTTGGTCATAGGCATAAATCGACGACCACGTATTTGCCGGAGCTGCTTTCAGCACCGACTTTTTACTCATATCGCGGTCTTTCAACTTGGTTTCATTGCCGGCAAAACCGCCATAAACATTGATGCCTCTCTTCAAGGTCAGATAATCTTTCAACACATATTCACCTTCGGCAATCCACAAATCCATATCGCCATAATTACTACATGCGGCTACACCATCTTCTACGGTTCCAAAGGCTCGTTCCCAACTGGTACCGTCGCCACCAGAGACTCCAGCTTTCACATAGACACGTTGACTACGAGCTTTTTGCGAAATAAACAAAGTATCGGTAGCCGTTTCGTCGGAGCTCTTGACGCACACGTAACCCCATCGCTCTTCTATCCCTGCATTCTGAGATACCGAAACCTTGATATTGATGTCCTGAACAATATCACCCTCAAAAGTCGGAGCCTCAAGAATGCTAATCCAGTCGTTAGATGCCGTACATTGATAGTTGACATTGAGCGAAACGGGAATTACCAGCTCTTCGCCAGCCTTTTCGAGCAGCACATCTTTATCCTCGGCATTCAACGGTATCGACAAAATGTTCTCTACATTGGCCTGAACGATGGTCAATCGCGACTCGGTGGTACCGTCGGCACTGCGAACAATCAACTCTCTCGTGATTTCATTACCGGTATTATTGGGCGAAACCGCCACCTTCAACTGGCTCTCGCTGAGTTTGGTTGCAGTGACACCCTCCAGGCCCTCGGTAACCGGCTCCCACTCTACTTTCGTGGCCACATCAATAACAGCCTCACCTCCGTTTTTATTGAATATGATTTTCTCTTTCGAGAGGGTTATCAAACTGCCCCGACCGTTTTGGATAACATGCACCTTGGTCGACATCTGGTCCATCAACCGTACTTCGATCCAGCCTTCACGCAAATCCATATTCGGATTTTCCTGAACCTCCATGACTATGGAATCGGGTTTCAGATACTGCCCTCTGTAACGAACCATCTTTATCCACGACACCGAAGACTCGGCATACCACGGATAGGTAGACTTCAGCATGATTACATTTCTCGACGCCGTAGGACCAACGACCAACTCGTCGGTTATCTCTATGCCCGGATCCAATTTTTGCTCAATGTTATCATCATCGCACGACAGCAACATGGTTGCTAAAAGAATAAATGCGCTTAATCTAAAAATCAGTTTCATAGTCCCTTATTTTTTTATTACAACTAACCCATTCAATACTTCTCTCACCGGATTATCCGAAGGGGTATTCATCAACTCAAACGAAACTTGCCCTCCGGTCTCGGTTCTCTTGACCATCGTTGTCGAGCCTCCTCCATCGAGATTCAAGGCTTGATAACAGCCGGCTCCTTGACATAGAAGAATCAAATCTTCCAACCTCATTCCATTGGAATAGTTGGGCTGCCGGCCATCCAGCACAAACAGTTGAACCTTCAGATTATCTCTTGATACACCCACAAATGTTCTCGGATGAAACTCCATGGCATTATCATTCACACTGAATTTCTTGACCGGTTCTCCATCGATCATCATCCGTTGCCAGCCCGACAAGGCGCTCATCACATTAGCCTCGTTCTCCTTAAACTCTTCGATGGTCGAAATATGGGCCGTTCCGTCTTTCAAGATATAGAAGGCATGATCGGCTTCATATCCCAGGGTAGTCCACAAGGCTTTCCCATCCTTATAGACCAAACCACCCGGAATCCAGGTGCCGGCCGTAGTCGAGGACTCTGAAAAATAGTCACCGTTTGTAGCCAGATAGACATGCTTGCCGGCCGCCTCGGCACACATGGCCTGCTCGGCTACGGTCTGCAACTTCGAGCCCACCTCGTCCAGATTGTCCGGGGTAGAGACACTTATCGTCACATCTTTGGTAAGGTCTATTTCGGCAATAAGCATTCTGGTCGGTTTGCGACAATACGTAAAGGTTACATCTACGATATTGATACCATCGACCAACTGGTAGGAGTCCTCCTTGTCGACCGACTGAATATAGGGAACATTGTCGGCGATATTTTGCATAATAGGCAGTTTGGCTCCCTTGTGAGGATTCTCTACCTCGTTCTCGGCACAACTGCAAAGAGCAAACAGGCCGATAAAATTCAATACAAAAAATATAGTGCTTGTCTTCAAATAATAGGTATTCATATCTGTTCTGTTTTATTCCCAGCCCGGGTTGTTAGGTAATAAGTTAGGATTCAACGAGATTTCATCGAGCGGAACATTGTACAAATAGTTTTTCTCCGTGAAATTCATGCTGTAAGTAGCCCGCTTGGCATACGGTGTGATAAAACCGTCCTGATCGAAACCTACCAAATCGCTAATGGTATTTATCTCATCCTGCGTGTACAGCGTCGGGTCCATTTTGGCACCTCGTCTCACTTTGTTGTAAACGATGGTACCCACATTCCAGCGGCACACATCGTCCCAACGATACCCTTCGGCAAAGAGTTCGATGCGGCGCTCGCGTCTAATCTCCCGAATCAGATTCTTGTTGGGCCCTTTAATATCGGGATACTCCTTAACCAGATTGGGGTCTTCGACCGGATTCTCGGTCAGCGGGAACGGGAAACCGACCCGGGCTCTCAACTTGTTGATTGTCTTGTCGAGTTCGGGATCCTTGCCCAACTCGGCACCGGCCTCGGCTCTGATAAGCAATACCTCGGCATACCTCATCACCGGGGCATCGGTCCCGCCCTTGAAGTTTCCAATCAAATGCTCTTCCTTCTTATAGAATTTTGCCATGGCATAACCGGTGCTCGATGCCCCGTAAAACGTGCGAGTCTCCGACGAGGGTAATATCGAGAATATATTGGGAGCTCCGCCCAAACCATCCTTAAACAAATACCGGGCATTGGGATTTCCCTCTTCGGGGATACAGAGGGTCTGCAACAGGCGGCCGTCGCGATTTTTCATCTCTGCGATATATCCCATATCGGGGTTGTGACACCCACAGATAGAAATAGGCAGACCGGTGTTGGCACACAGATACTCCTCGAAGCAATCCCGGCTCATGCCCAACTCGCCATAGGGTATCGAGTTGGTAACCTGGTGTCCCATGTTTATCGAAGGGTCGTACTCTCTCGAGAGTATGATTTCGCTGTTGGCATTGTAATCGTCCTGTATGAACAACTCGAAGTAGCTGTTCTCGGGGCCGGCGGCATCGTACAACGAATAGCCATACTCCATCAACTCACCGGCAGCTGCATAGGCCTCTTCCAGGAATCGAACATCGTCGTCGATATTTCTGTATCGGCGATAGGTGCCTTCGTACAGACAGATTCGGGCCTTAAGCAACAACGCTGCGTCGCGACTCACCCGATAGACAGCCGTCTTTCGCGGCAAAAACTCGATAGCCCGGTTGATGGTACTCAGTATGGAATCCATCACGAGTATTCTGGAATCGCGTCCTTTATACAACTCGGGCGACTCGGCCGTCAGCACCCCATCGTACCAAGGCACATCGCCAAACAGCTTCACTTTATTGAAATAGTCGAATGCCTTGAAAAAGAGCATCTCTCCTGCATATCTTCGTTTATCGCTTATCGATGCCGGCGACTTTTCATAATTGGTCAAGAACTCGTTACAGCCACGAACCACCGACCAGCTCCAGTCGCTATTGCTGGTCAACACCGTGTTCTGACCAAATGTGATTATGCTCGGAGCCGAGCCCAGCAGATTGTCCGACTGGTATTCCGAGTTAATCATATCGCCTATTGTCCAACTCTGCGGATCGCCATGACCTTTGATCAGTTTGGGATAATATAAATTGCAATACTGCTCCAAAGCGGCAGCATTGGCAGTACTCCAAAAGGTATTATTGTCAATCGCATCGCCTGGAATAGTATCCAAATAGTCGCAACTATTCATCGCTGCTGCTATAATCAAAATCAATAATGAACAATTCTTTTTCATATGTATGATTCTTATCTTTATCGATTCTACTCACTATACTCTAAAACGTAATATTTATGCCAAACGAATAGCTTCTCATAAAGGCATACTCTTTTCCAGCATTCTCACTCTGCAGACTCTTGTCGACTGTTATCTGATCGACAATATCGGGAGTCATGAAGGGCGGCATATGTGTCTTCTCCCACAAGTTCAAGCCACTTAAATAGATATTTATATTCTCGGCTTTTATACGGCTCACCCACTTCTTGGGCAAATTATAGGCAATCGTCAAATCTTTCAACCTGATGTACGAAGCATCTTGCAGATACTTGGTCTGAACCTGCTTGCTGCGTTTATTGCCATTGGCATTCAACCGCGGATAATAGGCGGTAGGATTCTCGTACGTCCAGGTATTGTCTATGTGATACTGAGTCACGTTCGAGTTGTATATTCCTCTGGAGAATCCCCAGAACTGGTCGCTGCCCGTCCACATGTCTCTTTTGCCTATCCCCTCGAACAAGACTCTGACACTGAGTCCATGCCACTCGATACCGCCTTGAATATTGTAGCGATAGCGAGGTGTAGAGTTACCGATAATTGTCTTGTCGCCCGGATTGCTCAACGTCACATTACCGTTATCGATTACGCCGTCGCCGTTCAGGTCCTTGTACTTGATATCTCCGGGATACCACTTCGTCGAGATAAACTTCTGTACGTAGTTCATCTTGTCGGCCTCGAAGTCGTCGATAATATACCCATCGGTCACATACCCCCAGATTTCGCCCAACTTCTGACCCTTGTAGTACATGCCGTCGGCCAGAGAGCCGCTGGGGTTGTCGTATTTGGTTATCTCGGCCTGATAGTCCGATAATCCCAAAGTCACATGATAACTGATCGGACTGTTCAGGACGGCTCCCGTTTTATCATGCCAGGTAAGCTCCAGTTCCCAACCGGTGGTTCTCATGTCGGCCAGATTCTTTTTGCCGCCACTCGTTCCCAATACGGCCGGCAATGTAATCTCTCTGACCATTCCTTTCGTATCTCGTATGTAATAGTCGAACGAGCCCGACAACCGATTCTTAAACAGCGTAAAATCCAAACCCAGGTTCTTCGACTCCACCTTTTCCCAGGAGACGAGGCTCGGCAGCGAGGGAATATTCAAGGCATTGATTATCGAACCGTTCATCATGTAATTGTCCATCGACACCCCCGTCAGTATAGACATGTAGGAGTGGTTGCTGTCGGTCACCTGGTTGCCCAGCGAACCGATTGAAAATCTGAATTTCAAGTTATCTACGACCTTCGTCAACGGCTTGAAGAAGGGTTCCTCCGAAAGTCTCCATCCCACCGATGCCGAGGGGAAGAAGGCCCATCGGTCATCCTTGGCATACTTCGACGAACCGTCGTAACGGCCGTTCAACTCCAGCAAGTATCTCGACTTGTAATTGTAGTTCATTCTGAAAAACATGCCTTGTATTCTCCATATATCGATTACCTCGCTATTGGTCTTGTAGTTGATGGTCAGATCGGACACCGGCAGATCGTTCAGATAGAGGTCGGTCATTGTATACGACGTGGACGAATAGGTCTTCTCCTCCTGGTTATAACCCACCATAATGTTGAAATCGTGTGCATCGTCAAAGACCTTCTTGTACTCGGCCCACACGTTGAACGCACTGTATATATTGTTCGAATTGCTGTTTGTCACATAGTTGGGGGTCTCTACCAAATAGGGAGTCCGGCCTTCGGGGAAAGTCTGCGTCATCTCTTTGCGATGTATCTTATTTCCAATCGAATATCGGTTCCACGAATAGTCTCCCTTGATAGAGAGTCCCTTCAACGGGTGTATGTCGAAGCGCCCCGTATACCACTGGTCCCAGGTATCCTCGACATTCCTGCCGGCCAAAGCCATGCGCCCGGCCACGTTGTAGTTACCGCTATTCAGATACAAACCGGCAAAATCGCCGTTCGGCAGATAGATCGACAACGTGGGGAACATGCGGTACACCTCGTAAAACCAGGTCACCTGGTCCGACCCCTGATTGTCCATGTAGGGCTCGTCGCTTTCGATATAGTTCATGCGGGTAGAGACTCCCAGGTCTAACCACTTGAAGACCTTGGTATCGAAATTGAACGACAGATTGAACCGCTTGTACTTGTCGTTGCCGAAACGGAATATACCCGACTGGTCCTTGTAGCCGACCGAGGCATAATACCTATTTCTCTCGGTCCCGCCCGAGATGCTTACATTGTGCTGTTGCATAAAAGCCGCCTTTTTATAGAAGGCATCGAGCCAATCGGTATTCCCTACATAGGCCCAACCGGGATTGTCGGGGGTGTAGATGGCATTCTGAATACCCTCGGTATCGACCAATATCGGCGGATTGTTGGCCGGGTCGGCTATATGGGCTCTAAGGGCATCCATAAACTTCTCGTTGAAATAGTACGTACCGGGGTTGTCATAGTCGTAGGCCTTGTTCCACATTTCGGCCCAGACATCGGCTCGAGGCATCTCGGGCAGCCGAGCCGGCGTGCTCCAGGAGAAGTTGTTCGAATACGATATTCTGGCTTTCTGCTTGGCACTCCCCTTCTTGGTCGTTATCAACATCACACCAAAAGCGGCACGAGCTCCATATATTGCCGCCGACGAAGCATCCTTCAATATCGAAATGCTTTCCACATCTTGAGGATTGATCAACGACAGGTCGGAGATTTCGACCCCATCGACCAATATCAAGGCTTCACCACCGTTCAACGAAGTATTACCGCGGATGTTGATTTTCGCCTCCTCATTCGGCTGACCGCTGTTAAACGTAATGTTCAGGTTGGGAACAAGACCTTGCAATCCCTGGGCGATGTTACCGATGGGTCTGTTTTCCAGCAGATCTCTCGATGCGGTAGCTACGGCGCCGGTCAGGTTTACCTTCTTCTGGGTACCATAGCCCACCACTACAACCTCATCGAGCAGCTGTCTGTCTTCCTGCATCACGACCTTCAGGTTGGTCGGCTTGTTTATCGCAAAATATTGTGTCTTGAAACCTATCGAAGCAACCTTCAAAGAAGAACCTGCCGGCACCGAAATCGAAAAGTAGCCATCGACATCGGTCGATGTACCGATGGAAGAACCTTCGACGGCAACCGTCGCGCCCGGCATAGACTCGCCATTCTCGTCCAGCACCCGACCTTTTACCTCTACCTTTTTATTTTCCGTTTTGGGAACAACCTTCAAAACAATCTGGTTTCCCGTAATCGAGTATTGAACATTCGTACCTTCAAATATCTTTTTCAGTACCTCGTTTATGTTCTCATTGTTGACCGATATGGATACCTTTCTATTGATATCGACCAGATTTTCATTGTAGGAAAATCGATAATCGGTTTGGCTCTCCACCCGCTGCAAAACATTCTCTACCTTCACATTCTTCAGATTCAGAGTCAGCTTTGCATTCTGGCCGAATAGGGGTATCGTCAAAAAAGCACTAAGCAAACATGATATTAAATATTTTTTATTCATATAGATTAAGACATAGAGTTAAACACTATTTACACTAAAAACATTTTACTCTTTCCTCAAAAACTCAAACAGACTTGGTTCCAAGTATTAGATTCAAAATTCAAACTATTTTCTTCATACACATAACTATATTTTTATTAGACATAAAAGGTTTTTCCATTGCAATGTATAAATAGGACGATTAACGGCCCGGCAACCACAACAACGAGGCTTCAAAAATAACATCGTTTTTTGTTCCGAGCCAATGCGTTTTTTCGGAACCACATTTAAACAGCTATTATTCAAAAGAATATAATTTTTATCAAACAATTAAAATATAAATATTGATAAATAAATCTCTCCGCTTTATATTTGCAACAATCAAAAAAAGGCGGTATCCACAAACGATATATGAAGAGGATAATACAATACGATAACGAATTCGAGTTGATCGTCGCGCTCAAAAAAGGGGAACACGACGCATACTCTTATTTATTTTCAAAGTATTACAACGACCTTGTTCTATACGGTGGAACAATCATACAAAACCAGGAAGTCTGCGAAGACATCGTTCAGAATATATTCCTTTACATCTGGGACAACCGGGAGAGTATCCAAATCAAATCGCTCAAATCCTACCTCCTGCGAGCGGTCCGGAACAGTTGCTTCGACGAAATAAAGCACTACAAGATAGTAAACGAGCATACCGATTTTGTCACCAGACAAAATACCCTGGAAATCAACGATACCGAAGAATACATCCTGTTTTCCGAACTTAATGCCAAACTGCAAGAGGCGATAGAGATGCTGCCCGAAGAAGAAAAAACCACATTCAAGATGAGTAGAATACACGAAATGAAATATCAACAGATAGCCGAGGAGTTACAGGTTTCGGTACGGACCGTCGAAGTCCGAATCGCCAAATCCATAAAACACCTCAAAGTGTTGTTAAATGATTTTTTTCCTTTCTTATTATTTATTCTCATTTGATAATTGTGGATGAACCCTACTCAATCGTCATACTTAAACAAATGGTACATAATCGATGAATCTCAAACGACGACTTTTCAAAATCGCACATACGATTTTCACGATAGGTTTAGGTATTTCAGTGTCAACTAAAAGCAGAAGGTAAAATGAAAAACGAAGATATAATAACCAGAATCCTCTCGGGAAACGCCGACCCGGCCGATGTAAAGGCCTTTACGGCATGGCTGAACGAGTGTGAAGAAAACAAGACCGAGTTCCGCCGGTTAAAGAACATTTGGGATGCAACCCATCCGGCTTTCAATCCGGCTCAAATCGACACGCGCAAAGCCGAAAGCCGATTCTTCGAAAAAATAGGCAAAGAGCAACGCTCGAGCCGAATCGCTGCCTTTACAAACTTCATGTACCGGGCGGCCGCCATACTCTTCATTCCCCTGCTCATCGCCACCCTCTATCTATACAACCAGAACGCACATCGGTCCTCTGCCGGCCGCCCGACAGCCATGCAGACCATCTCGGTCCCCTACGGAATTACCTCTTCGGTCGAGCTGCCCGACGGCTCTACCGTCTGGCTCAACTCAGGGACCTCCTTCAAATATCCCGTTCAGTTCGACAGCAACGTCCGGCAGGTCGAGCTCATTCAGGGCGAAGCCTTCTTCGAGGTCAATGCCGACCCGCAACACCCCTTCATCGTCAACACCAACCACATCAGTGTCACGGCCACCGGCACTCGATTCAACGTCAACGCCTATCCCAACGAGAGCAGCCTCTATGTCTCGCTCGACAAAGGCCGGGTAAACATAACCGACCACATCACCCAAAAGCTCATTGCCATGAGCCCCGGCGAAATACTGAACTACAACAAGGCCGACAACTCCTACTCCCTCCGCCCGGGTAATGTCTATAACAACTACGCCTGGATCGACGGCATCACCATCTTCCGGGATGTCACCCTCAAAGAGGTATTCAACAAACTGGAACAGAAGTATAACGTAAAATTCATAATCCAGGACCCCGAAATCAACAGCTACCCCTACCATGCCACCTTCGAGAACGAATCGCTCAGCGAAATTCTGGACCTCCTGGAAGAGGGCAACGCCATCTCGTGCAAAGACATCAGCAAGCAACACAGCGAGGTTAAGGGCAAAAAGGTATACCAAGTCTCCAAAACCGGGAGATAACCCCCTCACGATTGAGCCGATGAACAAAACAATTTGAACCGCTGAATAAACCGGGTCTCTGATACAAGCACTACTTTTGCCGGTGAGGGTGAGGGTCGACAACGGGTCGCCCCACCCGCTGATGTAACCTAAAATTGTACCGACGTATGAAGAGACTCGTCTATTTTTTTCTGGCAACGACTTTGACATGGGGCGCTCTGGCCTGCAAGGGCGACGAGCCGGCCTCGAGTAACCAACAAACCGGGAACACGGGCAGCGGACCTGGCGCCGACGACCCCGACGTTGCCCCCTCCGACTCGACCGACAACCCCGGCGACACCAACTCCGTTCTGGGTCGTACCCTCATCGTCTATTACAGCTACACCAACCACACCCACACGATTGTGACCGAGCTGCAAAAGCTCGTCAATGCCGACCTGCTGCGGGTGGAACCGGCCCAAAAGGGCCTCGACTATGAGGCCAACAACTACGCCATCGGCAGCGAGCAGATTGCAGCCATCCGCGCGAACCCCGACGATGCGGCCTCCTACCCGGCCATCGACCCCGTCGAGGTCGATTTCAGCAGCTACAACACCATTGTCGTGGGGGCTCCCCTCTGGTGGAGCAACATGGCGGCTCCGTTGCAGACCTTCCTGTTCAACTACGGTTCCCGGATGGCCGGCAAACAGATAGGGCTGATCGTGTCGAGCGCCAGCAGCGGAATCGGCGGAGTCGAGGCCGACGCCCGGCGCCTGATTCCCGACGGCCGGTTCCTGTCGCCCAGCCTCTGGATTCGCTCGTCGCAGACCTCAGACTGTCACGCCATGCTCACCGATTGGCTGGACGAAGTCGGCCTGCCCAAATAGGAACTACTATCGCCCCCAACTACTTCCCTCCCGCGTATCGTTTTCCCCCCTCCCACGGTACACGGGCGGTCCCTCGGCTCGGGATGCCCCGCAACTCCCGGGCCGAACTTTTTTTTACCCCTTTTCCCCCACGAAGAAGAGGTGCCGCCACAGAAAAAAAGTCGGGCAAGGCGTCCATTCGGCTCCCGACTTTTTGTACATTTGTCCCACGAAACCTATCGGAATAACCGTTATGATCAAGATATATGGCATGAGCACCTGCCCCGACTGCACCTACGTCGAGGAGCAGGTCAAAGGCAACAGCCGCTACGAAGTGATCGACATCGGGCGGCACGTGAGAGACCTCAAAGCCTTTCTGCGGCTGCGCGACACCCACCCGGCATTCGACGGCGCCAAGCGCGCAGGAGCGGTGGGCATACCCTGTTTCGTACTCGACGACGGCACCGTCACCCTCGTGGCCGAAGAGGCCGGCCTGCACGCCCGCCCCGTGGCCGACGGCTCGGCCTGCAACCTCGACGGCAGCGGCTGCTGACCCCGCCACACACACCTGCCCTATGGAAACGGCCATGCCTCTCGTTCTCTTCCTCCACGGTTTCTTTGCCGCAGGAGCCTGTGCGCCTGCCCAAGCCTTGACTCAAGGTCTCGCGGGGCAAGCCCGGGTAGTTGCGCCCGACCTGCCGCTGCACCCCGGCGAAGCGCTCGACCTCGTCCATCGGCTATGCCTGCAGCACCACCCCGCCGCGATTGCGGGCAACAGCAACGGCGCATTCCTGGCCCAGATAGCCGCCTCGCGCCTGGGACTGCCCGCGCTGCTGGGTAACCCCCACTTCGAGATGACCCTCTTCCTCACCCCGCGTCTCGGGCCCCACGAATACAAGGCCCCGCGTGCCGACGGCCGCCAGCACTTCGTCATCGACCAGCCCCTCATCGACGAGTTTGCCCGGCTGCAACAGCACCAGTGGGACTACGACTCCTCCGCCAACCGCGACCGTATCTGGGGCCTCTTCGGCACGAGCGACACGCTGGCCCACTACGAACCCCTCTTCCTCGAGCACTACACCCACGCCTTCCACTTCCCCGGGGCCCACACCCCTACCCCCGACGAGGTGCTGCGCTACTACGTGCCGCTGGTCGTGCAGCTCATCGACCGCTACGCCACCCGGTAGCCGCCGGCTCTCCCCGCCGCCCCCGCTTGCGAAAACCATCCGTTTTCATTTGCCACACCACAACTCTTTTTGTATCTTTGTTTAAATTTACAAACGATAACAAGGAAATAGAGCGATACTCGCATAAACAACCTCCCTATGAGCGAAGAAGAATTGCAGAAACAGACCTCTGTCAACATACAAGAAAAGGCGAACCTCATCTGGTCTATCGCCGATAAACTGGTGGGTCTATACAAGCCTCACGAGTATGGCCGGGTAATACTGCCCATGTGTGTCATCAAGCGGTTCGAAGATACCCTGGCCCCCACCAAAGAGGCCGTGATAAAGACCAACCAAGAGCTCGATGCCAAAGGTATCGTGGTTAAGAAGGGATTTCTCGAAGCGGCTGCCCAACAACACTTCTACAACACCAGCCGATTCACCTTCGACATTCTGCTGGCCGATGCCGACAACATCAAAGACAACTTCGAGAACTACCTGAGCCACTTCTCCGAGAATGTAATCGACATCATCAACTGCATGGAGTTCCACAACGAAATCAAGAAGCTGGCCGACAACAACCGCCTCTACCTGGTCATCAAGGAGTTCTGCTCGGCAAAAGCCTATCTGGGGGCCGATATGGTATCGTCGGTAGATATGGGCTACATTTTCGAAGAGCTGGTGCGCAAATTCTCCGAGTCGTACAACGACCAGGCAGGAGCCCACTTTACGGCCCGCGACATCATCTACCTGATGAGCGAGTTGCTGGTAGGCGACCGGGAAGCTCAAATGAAAGAACAAGGCATTGTCGCCTCTATCTACGACATGGCCATGGGCACCAGCCAGATGTTGGCCTGCCTCGACGAGCGCTTCCGGCAGATCGACCCCGAGGCCGAAATTACCTGCTTCGGGCAGGAGCTGAACCCGCAAACCTACGGCATTGCCAAGGCCGACATGCTCATCAAGGGTGGCAATACCGACAACATGCGGTTGGGCGATACTCTGGGCAACGACCAGTTCAAGGAGTATCACTTCGACTACATCATCTCCAATCCCCCCTTCGGTATCGATTGGGAAGCCTCCGAAAAGAGGGTCGTGGCCGAGCACGAATTAGGCGAGGCCGGCCGCTTTGCTCCAGGTTTGCCGGCCAAGGGCGACGGGCAGATGCTCTTCATGCTCAACGGTGTAGCCAAACTCAAAGACGACGGCCGCATGGCCATCATCCAAAACGGGTCGCCGCTGTTCAAGGGCGACGCCGGCAGCGGCGAGAGCGCCATACGCGGCTATCTGCTCGAACACGACTGGCTCGAAGCCATCATACAGTTGCCCAACGACCTCTTCTACAACACCGGCATTGCCACCTATATTTGGGTGGTAAGCAAAAACAAGACCGAAGAGCGTACCGGCAAAGTACAGCTTATCGACGCGAGCAAATGTTTCGAAAAGCTGCGCAAGCCGCTCGGCAACAAGCGGGTAGAGATTTCTACCATCTGCCGCGACCTCATCATGCAAGCCTATCGGGGTTTCACCGATTGGGAGTATACCGATGAACAGAACCCGCAACTCAAGGTAGAAAGCAAGGTAAAAGAGGTGGAGGACTTCAAGTTTACAAAACTGATTATAAACCGCCCCCTCCGCCTGGGATACAAAGACATCCACTTCGACGAGGCTACGGCCGCCGGCTATAAGGAGGCCGACAGAGCCCTGCTGAAAGAGGTGGCCACATACTGGGAAAACAACCTGCCCAACCATGAAGAATGCCCCGATATTACATTCTTCCTCGCTCTGAAGAGGGCCAAGATAAAGGTGCCGCAAGGGAAAGTCGCCCTTCTGAGAAACTATTTTGGCAAACGCAACGCCGATATGGCAGAGGCCTACGTAAAGCCTACCGACCCGGAAAGCGGATTTGCCCCCGACCCGGAACTGAAAGACAGCGAGATTATTCCGTGGAAAGAGGACCTTGCGGAATACCTCGACAAGAATGTGCGCCCGTATGCCCCCGACTTCTGGTACAACGAAGCCGAAAGCAAAATCGGCTACGAAATACCTTTTACCCGCGAATTTTACAAATATACCCCGCTCGCGCCCAGCTCTGTCATTTTCGATGAACTGAAACAGTTGGAAGAGAGAGAGTTGGAACTGATGTCCAGGCTATTGAGGTAATGACGAACGGCAAAGGAACCTTTACGAACGAGATTGATTTCTCTGACTATGACAAACAGAAGGACTTGACGGTTATGGAAAACAGATACGATAGATATAAAGACAGTGGCATCGCTTGGATTGGGGTGATTCCAGAGCATTGGGAGGTAAGAAAAGGAAAAAATATTTTCAAAAAAGAAGAAAGGCCTGTAAGAGACTTTGATGAAATTGTAACCTGCTTTAGAAATGGAGAAGTAACTTTACGTTCTAACCGAAGAATCGATGGTTTTACAAATGCAGTAAAAGAAATTGGATATCAAGGTGTTCGCAAAGGCGATTTGGTCATTCATAACATGGATGCTTTTGCTGGAGCAATCGGTGTTTCCGACTCTGACGGAAAATCTACCCCAGTATATTCCATCTGTACTCCCAGAAATGACACTGAAGCTAATACTTATTACTATGCTTATTTACTTCGCTCTTATGCTTTAGGAGGAGTCATCCAATCTTTAGCAAAAGGAATCAGAGAAAGATCAACAGATTTTAGATATAAGGAATTTGGAGAACTCTTCTACCAACAGCCTCCCCTTGCCGAACAACAAGCCATAGCCGACTACCTCGACCGGCGGTGCAGCGAGATAGACGAACTGATAGCTTTGCAAGAGGAGATGATAACCAAACTGCAAAGCTACAAGCAATCGGTCATTACCGAAGCGGTTACCCGGGGTCTCGATAAGAATGTCCCCTTGAAAGACAGCGGTATCGATTGGATTGGGAAAATTCCGGAGCATTGGAATTGTACTGCATTTAAACGGTTATTATTAGAACCAATGCAATATGGAGCCAATGAACCGGCAGAAGAATGTGATTACAATAATCCAAGATATATAAGAATAACAGATATAAAAGAAGATAGAACTTTGCGGGATGATACTTTTAAATCTTTACCCTTAGAAAAAGCTAAAGATTATATATTATCTAAGGGTGACTTGTTATTTGCAAGAAGTGGAGCAACAGTAGGAAAGACATTCTTATATAACGAGGATAATGCAGCCTGCTTCGCTGGTTACCTAATAAAAGCTAAATGCAATAAAAAGAAGCTTGTACCTAATTTTGTATTTTATTATACTCTTTCAAATATATATCAAAATTGGAAAAATAGTATCTTTATCCAATCTACAATTCAAAACATTGGTGCAGACAAATATTCTTCAATGCCTATTATAGTTCCCCCTCTCGCCGAGCAACAGGCCATAGCCGACTACCTCGACCAGCGGTGCAGCGAGATAGACGAACTCATCGCCCTCAAGCAACAGAAAATCGAGAAGTTGAAGGAGTACAAAAAATCATTGATATTCGAGTGCGTAACCGGAAAAAGGAAAGTGAGTTAACCGGGAAAACACCAAGAGCCACCAATAGCACATTGTGGCTGACAGACAACTAAAAAAACGGGAGATTGATTATGGATACCACAGGATTGAAAGAGAAGAATTTCGAGGCCGACATCGAGCGCTATCTGCTCACCGAGGGTGGCTACACGCCGGGCAATCAAGCGACCTACGACAAAGAGCGTGCCATAGATATGCCGGTATTGGTCTCTTTTATCGAGAAGACTCAGCCCAAAGCCTGGAAACGCTACACGACCAAATATGGCGACAAGGCCGAGAACCGGCTCTACCGCCTGTTTCAAGAAAACGTAACACGCTACGGCCTCATCCATGTACTGCGCAAAGGCATCACCGACGCCGGCATACCCATCCGGTTCTGCTACTTTGCTCCGGCCTCGTGGCTAAATGATGAACTGGTGGCCAACTACCGGGCCAACATTCTCACGGTCACCCGGCAGTTTGCCTACTCGGTACACAACCGCAACACCATAGATATGGTACTGTCGCTCAACGGTATCCCGGTAGTGGCTCTCGAACTGAAAAACCAGTTTACCGGGCAGAATATCGAAAACTCGAAACGCCAGTGGCGCGAAGACCGCGACCCGCAGGAACCGCTGTTCCGGTTCGACAACCGCATATTGGCCTACTTCGGGGTAGACCTGTATGAAGTGGCCCTGACCACCGAACTGAAAAGGGAGAAGACCTTTTTTATCCCCTTCAACCAAGGGTCGAACGGTGCAGGCCAAGTGGGTGGTGCAGGCAATCCCGAGCGCCAGGACGGGGGCTATGTAACCTCGTATCTGTGGGAACACATCTTGAACCGGGAGATGCTGCTGGCCATCCTGCAACGCTACATATCCCGGCAGCAAGAGGAGAAACTGAAAATCGTCGTCGACAAGCATGGCCAGGAAAAAGAGGTGACCGAAACCTCGGTAAAGATCATATTCCCGCGCTACCACCAACTCGATGTGGTGGAGAAGCTGGTAGCCGATACGTACCGGAACCACACCCAAGAGGCCGACAACGAAGACAGAGAAACGACCGGCTACAGCCTGGCGGCCGAACCGCTGGGACCCTATCTGGCTCACTGCCCCACCCCCAGACGCCACACCGGTAACAACTTCCTGATTCAACACTCGGCCGGCTCGGGCAAATCGAACTCGATAGCCTGGCTCACCTACCGGCTGGCCTCGCTGCAAAATGCCCGCCAGCAAAACATGTTTAACAGCGTGTTTGTGATTACCGACCGACGGGTATTGAACAAACAGTTACAAAGCACCATCCTGGGGTTCGACCACATCGAGGGGCAGATAGAGACCATCACCGACAACGACAACTCGGAAAAACTGGCCCAGGTAATCAACAACGACAACTCCCGCATCGTCATCACCACGCTGCACCGGTTCCCCATCATCTACAAAGAGCTGAGCAGCCGCAGCGGCAAACGCTATGCCATAGTCATAGACGAGGCTCACTCGTCGCAATCGGGGAAGAGCGCCGAGAAACTGAAGGCGGCCCTGGCCGATACCGACGAGGCCTTGCGGGAATATGCCGAACAGGAGGAACTCGAAGTGGAGGCTCTGGAGAAGAAACGCGACGCGCTGCTCGAAGACCTGCTGGCCCAGGGACAACACCGCAACCTCTACTTCTATGCCTTCACGGCCACCCCTAAGCCCAAGACTTTGCAAACCTTCGGCGAACTGGTAGAAAAGGGCGAAACACCCGAAAAAGACCGGTATGCCGCTTACCATACCTACTCGATGCTGCAGGCCATCGAAGAGGGGTTTATCATGGATGTACTCAAATACTATACCACCTACGAGACCACCTACGAAATAACCAAAAGCATCGAGAACGACCCCTCGTACGAAGAGACCCCGGCCACCCGTGCCATCAAAGCCTATCACGACAATCACCAGCATGTGATTGAACAGAAAACGGCCATCGTGGTCGAGAAATTCAGAGAGGTGACCCTGAACGCCATGCAGGGCAAGGCCAAGGCCATGCTGGTGTGCCCGTCGCGCGCCCATGCCGTAAGGTATTTCCTGCAAATCAAGCGATACTGCGCCGAGCACCATATCGACGACGTGAAACCCATGGTCGCCTTTTCGGGGGTCGTATCGTATGAAGGCATCGAGTATACCGAACCCAAGCTGAATTCGGCCGACGGGCGCAACATATCGGAGAGCCGCCTGCCCCTCTATTTTGCCTCGGACCTGTACAACTTGCTGGTCGTAGCCGACAAATATCAGACCGGGTTTGACGAACCACGCCTGCACACGATGTTTGTAGACAAGAAACTGAAAAACGTGAAGGCCGTGCAGACCCTGTCGCGCCTGAACCGGTGGCACAAGGATAAAAAAGACACGTATGTACTCGACTTCTGCAACACGCCCGAAGAGATAAAGAAATCGTTTGAGCCTTTCTACAAAGGCACAGAACTGATAAAACCGGTAGATGTAAACTACGTGTACACCTTCCGCCAGGATATACAGATGTACCACCTGTGGAGCGAGGCGGACGAGCAACGGTTCTACGACCTGCTAAGCGGAATTGAGAAGCAGAAGGACCGGCTGGGAGCTCTGTCGAATGCCTTCAAGAGCACGATTGCCCGCTACGAAGCACTGGACGAGGAGAAGCGTTTTGCCGTGCGGTCGAAGATAAAGAATTTCATACGGTTCTATGCCTACATGGCCCAAATAGAACGCACCTACGACAAGAGTCTTTACAAGGCTTATGTCTATGCCGACTACCTGTACCGCCTGTTGCCGAAGAACGCCAAGACCAGAGTAGACCTGAACAAGCAAATCATGCTGCTCTACTCGAAAATAACCGAGGGCGAAACGGTCTCTATCACACTGGACTCGCACGTAAAACCGCTTGAGGGAGAAAAGCCCAAGGGAAGCAAACCGCAAACCGCCAAAAAGGACCTGTTGAGCCAGATTATCGACAAGGTGAACCTCATGTATCAAGGGAACTTCTCGGAAAGCGACCGGGTGATTGTGGAGACAATCTACGACAGAATGGTAGCTACCGAAAAGAAAAAGTTGACCAAACAGGCCAACAATACCGATGCCAAACAGTTCGAAGAGAGCATCTTCCCGCATATATTCGACGAGGTGGCCCGAACCTGCTATGTGGAGCAGATGGATTCGTTTGGCAAGCTGTTTGAAAATCCCGACTTCTACAAAAACGTGATGACCCAGATGGCTCAAATCATCTACGAAAGCTATAAAGGGAAACGGTGTTAAAACCAATACCCCACCCGCATAGACAGACCAAGGGGGCACCCGGCCAGCCGGATACCCCCTTGCTATGAGGTTGCGACAGCGAATCAGCGATTGAGGTAGACAATCTTGTCGGCTTTGCGAGAGCCATCGGTGTAGACGGTTACCTTGATGACCAGGCTACCTTCTTGCGGCTCGGCAAGTTTGCGACCATCGATGGCATAGTAGTCGATGTGCGAAACCTCTTTTTCGACATTAGTCATGGAGGGAGCCTCGATAGCCGAGATGTCGGTCTTGGAGACGTCGTAAGTCACGTTTACCGTTTTGACAAACTCGTAGAACTGATTCTCATCGACCATGATGCCGCTCTCGCTATATTTGGCTACCCAAATAGCCATGGGGTCGATGGCGATTTCGCCTTTTTCGAGGTCGATCGAGGCACGCACCTTGCCATAGTTATTGGTTCCGGAATAGGCTACTTTGGTGGGCATATTGGTATCTTCGTCATACTCGCAGCCAGTGAGGATACGGTAATTCCCATCATTGGCCTGCCCGGTGAGAGTATGGCCAAACCACACTTTACCGGCTGTGCGATCGATGGTTCCGCTCAGGTGCACGCCATAGCCATACTGGTCGGCCTGCAAAATGTTGTAAATATCGATGTTATTGCCCGAGATGGTGACGTAGGAAGGACGTGATTCGATATACTCGTCCTGTTCATCGGCTGTTCCTACATATGAGGTATTGTTGGTAGTCCCATTGCAACGAGCAATGCGCGAGCCGCTGGAGAAAACGGACATTTGCATTTCTTCTCCTTGTATGGCCACGAGCATCAAATCGGAATTACACTCCCAAACGTTGTTGCCGATATATTTGTATTCGATGGGGCGCATGATTACCTCTTCGTCCTCGGTATTCCAGGGATAGAGATAAATCAAATAGGATCCAAAGTAATCGAACACAGGGGTCCCGGCGGGGATACTTATCTTGCCGGTCGTCTCGCTATACTCGGCTTTGAAATCGAGGCAGTTTCTCATATAAAATCCGCTGAGTGTAATCGAGTCGTTGCCAGCCGGCTCGATGGTGAACGGCTTCATCGACGCGAGGCTTTTCACGCCATTATAGGATTGTGAATTTAAAACGATGAAATCGCCTGTCATTTCACTCATCGAGGGGATAGTTGTCTCTTGCGCGCAAACCGATGCGGCAGCGGCCACTGCGGTGACCAGCATAAATTGTTTAAACATTTTCTGCATTTTATTAATTTATTGAATAATTATTTTTTTGACCATTGTTTGTGTGTTGTCGCCCGAGAGTTGCAGCAGGTATACACCGGCAGCGGCTCCGTCGAGGGAGAGTGTCAGCTCTTCGCCGGCACAGGCGTTGCCCACGGTTTGGGCCGCCACGCAGGCTCCCTGCAGGTTGTAAAGACGCAGACCGATGTGGCTGTCGGCATAGCCCATGAGCACACGCACCTGGTTGCCGTCGGCGATGACGATGTGGGCATTTGAGGTGCGATTGGGGTCAATGCCGCTTTCGTAACGGATACACTCTTTGATACCTGCATAAGCATCGATTTTACCATAGCCCCAAAGATTGGACCCACCATCGATTGTGCCGGTAAAATCGTCCTGACGGGAGGTTTTCTGCAAAATCTCACGGGCTATCTCGGGAGTCATTTCGGGGAAGGCCTGCAACCAGGTAGCCATTACACCTGTCACAAAGGGCGAGGCCATCGAGGTACCCTCCATATAGCCGAACTCATATTTCTTGTCGTTCCATGTAACGCTGCTGTACTTGATTTTGCTACCCGTGTAGTAGCTCGACAACGAGGAGATAATGTAAGAGCCCGGAGCCGTAATCTCGGGTTTCATGCGACCATCGGGTGTGGGCCCCTGGCTCGAAAACGAAGCGATTGCGTCCTGCGTTTCGCCCGACTTATAGGGTATTCCATATTGTGTGTAGTGATCGCGGGTGACATAGGCACCGACCGAAATAATGCGTTTCCCGGTTCCTCCTATCTCGCCCATGGTCGACGAGGTGTTGCCATCGACAAACCCGGGTCGGTCGAAGCTGCTGAGTGTAACCGTGTAGCCATCGCCCCACATATGCACGGTTCCCTTGTCCGACGTGATAAGGTAGAAACCTCGATCATAACTCGAACTGAACGAATAATAATCGGGAGAGAGCATCAGGTGGGTCTTCCCGTTTATCGGATTTATCTCACCGTCGACCGAGAGGCTGCCCCACACGCCGTCGTCCTGATAGCTGAAACTATATACCTTATTGTCGCACTGGGTCGCGCTGAACCGGGCCGGTTCGTAAACTTTCTGCAATTTGTTTTCCCCGGCATTGTAAGTAATGGGGACAAAGGTAATATCCATACCGGCATCGCCCCATATCTCGACGGTACCGTACTGTGCAGCAGGGGACACAAAGTCGAAGAAGACAGCCAGCGTGTCGGTTTTTCCGCCCTCGAAAGTTTTGCTGGCATGGAATTTATTCCCGCCTTCGTTACCGACCGACCCGACGAGAAGGCGACCGGGGCCTTGCAATTCGTCGGCCATGCGGTCGAAAGTCGATGAGCCGTCGCGAGGCCCCAACCAGCTGCCCAAGCTCAAATTGACAACACAGGGTTTGCCCTCCGACTCGGCATAGTCGAAGATATATTTTACGCCATCGAGCACAGAGGTATTATCGCCGTTGTACAACTCGGTCGTATTAAGCGACACCAGCACAATCTCGGCATCGGGAGCGACGCCATAGAGGCCCTTCCCGTCGGTACTGTCGGCTCCGGCAGCGATACCTGTCACGTGGGTACCATGTGTCGACTCGGTAATGTCGCAGCCCTTGGCAAGAATGTCTTCGGCAGTGGTATATTCACAGCCATAGCCGAACCCTTCGGGAGCCGTGCCCGAAACATTCTGATCCCACAAACGTTTGATGCGCAGCTCGCTCTTGTCTGCGGTATAGAAATTGGGGTGTCCCAAATCGAAACCATTATCGATGATTCCCACGATTACACCTTTGCCGGTATATCCCTCGGTGAGCGAAACACCGTTCTGCATATCGTCGACGCGCGTCTCCTTGCGAGCCTCGTCGAGTTCATGGGTAACGGGGGTTCCCATCTCGATGTATTTTACCGCATCGAGAGCAGCTATCTCGTCGAGAACCTCGAGCGGGATTTCGGCCGTGAACATGGAGCCTACCACCGTTCTCACCTCTACCCCATACGCGGTCAAAAGATCGGGGGTATATCCTTCATTCAAATGCACGAATGCCGATATTACCTGCCGGTCACGGGCATTGCTTTTCTTTAAAAGTGCCGTGCGTTTGGGACTATCGACCACTTGCTCGTTCTTGACCTGCTCTACATAATGTCGCGTATATGGGGACAATACAGATTGCCCCCATACCGACAGTGACATTATAGCGAGCAGCATCGCTATAAATAGTTTCTTCATGTTGATTTGCAATTAAGACTTACCGAACAATAATCTTTTGAACCGAGTCATTGCTCTTGACTATATAGATACCGGGATAAAGCGAACGCTCATAAACCGTCTCGGTAAACGAGTCGACAAGCATACCGCCGGCGCTGTAAATTGCAACGGCCCGCCCATCGGGATTGTCCACTCTCACGCTGTTCTTTCCTGTTGTAATCACGAGCTTGCTGTCTTCGCCCTTCACGGTTTCGATACCCGACGGTGCATCGAGACGAATATCGAATACGCGGAGATACTCATGGAATTTCTCGGAGGTCACGTGGAACGCATAGTAGTAAACGCCATCTTCGTCGACCGTGATAGGTACTTTATATTCGGTTACCGGATTATCTTCGCCGACACTGGGTACCTCGGGAATATCGAGCAGCTGCTTGGTCTGCTCTTCGGGAGTGCGGCCTTTGCCGAATGTTATCTCCATCGACTCGGGATATTCGGCCATCGACGAATAGGCTTTGAACAGCAAGGTATAGTTTACGCCCTTCTTATAATTGATGGGAGGAGCAATCAGCCAGTCATCGGCAGCCTGCGTTTCGTTATAGATATACAAGGCAGCGCCGATGCTCTTATCGAAATTCCAGCAGTAGCCGTCACCGTTCGAATCGATCAGCGTATAGTAGCCAAACATATCGTTCGGTTCGGAGAACAGTCCGCCATAAGGAGGATTGAGAGGCAAGCCGAGCACAAGCTCTTCGGAGAATGAATAGCCACCGTCTTCGCCCTCATAGGTCGAGACTACGAAATATCTGTAATAATTCATGTCGGCGGGGTGCGTCTCGGTAAAGGTGCACTCTTTAAGATTCTCGGCTACCACGCTATTGGTACCCTGGTAGTAACCGGTTTGTTTAATTACTCTGTAACGAATGTTGTCTTTGTCGATAATAGCACCGTTCACGCCAGTGGTAGGAGCTTCCCAGGTAAGCGTGGTCGTGAGGCCCTCATAAGAGAGTTTTACGTTGGTAGGAGCAGCAGGCAGGTCATAGCCGGCATAGAATGTCCGTTGGATAGTGGGCCCTGATCCCTTTTCGTTCGACAAGGTAATCGATACGGTGTGATTGTCGTTCAGCAAGGCAAGCTCCTCGCTCTTGAATAATGTGCCGGCTTGAGCCGTAGCGTCGACAAGCACCTTGTCGCCCTCGACAACCTTTATCTTCAAGTTGGAGTCGGTGAAGGGGTTGCCTCTATAATCGTTCTCGGGCAACCGGAATTGAATAGAGCCGCTTGCCGACCCCTCTTCGGGGGTTACATATTCAAAATCAGAGATAATGCCCGGTGCTCCGTTGTTGGGTTCTTTGAACCAAGCGCCGCTCACTTGATAGCAACGACTCAAATAAGAGACCATGGTAGCCTCGGCATTCGTGAGGTTCACCTCGAAGATGGGCGAATACTCGCTGTCCAGCTTGGAGCTGTTGCTTTCGAGTATCCAATAGGCCTTGCCCGTAGAGCGGTTGAGGAACATGGCCTGTTCGGTTCCGCTATTAAACAGATAGTCATCCGGGCCGAGCAGGTTCTTGGCGGTAATGTCTCTTACCTTCACGGCCAGGCCATCGGTCTTCCTGATTTTATAGAGGCTCGATACGCCCGAATCGATTACGATACTGTAAAGCATACCGTTGTTTGTCGAGACCAGAGTTTTAAAGCGCAGATTGCGATCAAAGTTGTCGCCTACCCGGGTCATATCGCCGGTCGCGGGATCGATTTCGACCAAATGAGAATCGGTAAAATCGACAACAATACCATAGATTTTGTCGTTGGTGATGTCATAGGCAAGTGATTTGGTGGTACATACGCCATTATCGGGCAGCTCTTTCTCGTAAAGCACCTCATAGGTTTCGGCATCGAGAATGGTCCACACCGGTTTTTGGGTAGACAGGTTGGCCTCGTCGTTGTATACGTTGCAATAGATTTTACCTTCGTGATATACACCGCCACCTGCAATATACCGACTGAACAAGACTCCGTTATCGTCGGGTTTGAACTGTTGGCCATACCCGAACTTGTACATACCCGGAGTCATCTCGTCGATTTGATTGATTGCCGAGAAGGTCACTATACCATACATCTCGACACCCTCCATGGCGATTCGCTGATTATACTCCTGAGCGACGGCCATATTCACACCACCCAAAAGCAATGCGGCCGACCACAGGAAACCTTTAAATAAGTTTTTCTTCATAGTTATATTAGTAAATAAGGCACTGCCCCTTGACAGGAGCAGTGCCATTGTTGATGGGTTTTATTTCTTAATCACTTTCAGCGTGAGAGTATTGCCTTCGCCGGTTACAGCTTTCACGATATAGGCACCGCGATTGAGACCGTTCAAGGCAATCATGCCGTCGGCATTGTCGGCATTCATTACCAACTGGCCTTGCATGTTGAATACCGAAACACTTTCTACATTTTCGGGAACATACAGCATGGCAGTCGATTGAGCATAGTACATGTTGCTGTTTTCAACAAGTTCGTCGATACCCATGCCATCTGCCTCTTCGATTTTGAAATCGTCGATAGCAATGATACCGGCATTTGCCGTAACAGCAGCAAACCTGAAATAGAGGCAGTACTCCATGGTGTAATCCGGAGTGTATTTCACCGAGAACTTGGTCCACTCGGTTACCGGCTCGAGAATGGTTTGGATTACCGGCAGCTCGATACCGCTATCTTCTTGCGTATAGGCCACCTCTACTTGGGCGCCGGTGATGTTCTCGCCATTGCCGGGCATATACAAGTAGTAGGAGATTTCGTAGGTCTTACCCGCTTCGAGCGAGAAATAAGGCGTATACAGAAGCTCGTCTCTTGCACCCAAAGTGTACTCGTTGGCGACAACAGCATATTCGCCCGAGTGAGCAGCCACGGTATTTTCGGGCATGGTAGTTACCCGGAAGAGAGCAGAGCTCGAGGTGCGGCAACCCCACTTGTTGGTGAAATTCGTATCGTCGACATCCGTGCGGTTTTCGAAATCCTCTTCATAGGGGAGTTCTACCGGCTCGTCCTTGGTCATCAGGCGGTATACCTTGAAGCTCTTCACCTGAACCTTCGAACCGTTTTCGCTCTCGACATGGATACCGAAATAGTTGCTTTCGTCCTCGGGGAGGAAAGTACCACCGACTTCCATCAAGGCATAGTTGCTCAATATGACATTGTCGAAGCTGTAAATTACCTCGGTCTGATCTTTCACACTCGAACCGTTACCGCGGGTGAAAGTAACATCGGCATATTGGTCGACATCGGTCATAAACTCGCACAATACATAGTACGATTTGCCCGGCTTCAAAGTAAGTTCGGGCGAGATGAGCCACTCGTCTTTGCCGGTGGTTACCATCTGGCCACCCTCGGCAGCCCAAGTCTTGCTGTCGTTGTCATTGTCGACAGCGGTCCAGCCGTTATCGCCCTCGGCAAAGTCGAAGATTTGGATTTGTTCTTTCAGGTAGCCGAAGGTGAAGCTGCTGAGCGAAACCACGGCAGTCGTGGCAGGGCCGGCCTCGGTATCGATGCAAGGCACAAATTTATAAATCTTTTGGCCTGTGAATTTATCAAAGTCGGCATAAGTATAGGTAAACGACATGGGGATACCCGTTTCGGCATCGACCGTACTTGCGTCGGGCATAACCACCGTAGGCTCGGCAATGAGTTCGGTGCCGTCATAAATTTGAGTCTTTATGACAGAACCCTTTTGTATCGTTTCGCCGTCGACATCGACAAGGGGGTGATTCCAGCTGAAGATTATGCTTTGATTGGAGCTGATAACCATAGCCCTTGCATTCATGACAGCTGCCGGCTTCACAGGTTCAATCTCAACGATTTGGTCTACGGCAAAATCGTCAATCTTAATATCGACATCGCTGGCACCATCGCTCGTGACTTTGATTACGAAGCAATACTCGGCAGCCTCATCGACGGTAAGGTCGAAGCTCTTTTCTTCCCAACTGGTCATGCCGGTCTGACTATTCACCTCGAGGACGGGCTCGCCCACGATGCTCTCTTGATTTTGATCCGTAGCTTTGTAAATGGCAATAGAATTATTGGCTTTCCCGCTCAACTGGAACATATTGAACTGGAAGCTAACCGTGTAGACATTACCCGGTTCGAACGAGAACTTGGGCGTATAGGCCACCTCTTCCCGTGCCTCGGGAGCATTGCCCTTAACCATCAAGGCATTGGGCCGCGAATAGGCGTTCATATAAATCGTAGCGGCTTGAGAGACATTGCGCACATAGAAACCAAGCTCATCGCTGCTGCGTTCTACTCTCCAACCGGTGGGTATTTCGGTATTTTTGTCGAAATTCTCGAAATAGGGAAGCTCCATCACCGGTGCCTCTTGATACTCTTGAATGTAGCATACGTTTACATTTCTCACACGCATACCGTTTTCTATATTACCGGCTTGGAAACCTATATAATAGGTACCGGCGGTCTCTACACTGAACTGCGGCGTGCTCGTGCTTACGAACCCGTTGTAGTAAATGTTGTTGAGCGACAGAAGCTCGGTATCCATGTTATCAGCGGTTTGAGCATCGCCCAACCATACTTGGAGGTTGCCTGCAAACGCTTCACTTGTAGCTACATCGAATTTAACGACATAACGCTTGCCCGGCTCGAGTTGTACACCCGGAGTAATGGCCCAGTCGTTGTGGTCGCCCGAGCTGGTCGTAGGAATGGTGATAGCCGAGGCCGAATAGTTCCACGTGCCACCGCCGTCCTTATTTTCGATAACCCATTTTGCAAAATCGTCGGCCGTATCCAAAGGTATATCCTGCAACAGAATTGCCTCGCCATTGATATCGTCGAGGTTGATGCTTGCTTCGACAGGCAACGATTCTATGTCGTTAATCGAAGCTACGACACGATACAGAACCATACCGCCGAATTTGGCAGGAGAATAGGTGTAGGTATCTTTTTCACCGACAGCGCGGTCTTCCAAGGTAGCCACCTTAACACCGTTTTCATAAATCGTGATGTCGAGAGTTTCGATAATAGGAGCTTCGGTGACATCGAACGCGGGGTTGGTCCAGTTCAAGGTTACCGTTTGCTCTTTATGATTGGAAGAAACTCTCAAACCGTCTACCGGTTGGGGCTTGGCTTTCGAGGTTTGCGATACCGAAATCTTATCCAACGAAATGATACCGTTGGGATTGGCCGTCGTCAGGTTGAAACCTATATACACATTGCCCGACTGGCTGCAAGTCAAACGAATCACTTTGTCTACCGACCCGCTGCCCAAATTGATGCTTTCGGTCGTAAGACTGTTGGTCATGCCTGCGGCCGTAGGAGTAGTACCCCATTTGATAACAACCTCGTCGGCATCGAATGCACCGGCTTGCGAGAGGGTGTAACGAATCACGTAGTCGTTGCCGGCAACCATATTCAAGGCCGGCGTGATGAGCCAGTCGTTGGCTTCGCCTATGGCCATGTTGCCATTATATGCAGGACCGGCATACCCTTCTTCCATGGCCCATTTCACATTATCGGTGTTGCTATCGATGACAGTCCAGCCATTAAGAGGCTCGCTCTCGTCAAACTGGGTCGAATAAATTTCGTTCTCCTCGGGCATTACCTCTACATATTTATCTATGGCAAACGATTGTATCATCAGAGTATTTCCACCCGTAGTCGATGTGTTATGGAACGAGAAATAGTAGTTGCCACTCGATGTCGGGGTAAAGATAATTTCCTCTATGTTTTCTCCTATTTGGTCAAAGTCAAGCTGTTTGATGGCCTGCATTTGAGCCTTATCGGTACCTTGTGTAAGAGTAACGACATCGTAATCCTTGGGAGCACCGTCTATCGCAATATTGGTTGTAATCTTATAAGCTACACCACCCTCGAGAGTTACCTGCGGCGAGAAAAAATCGTCATCGTGCGATCCCATACCGAGCATAACGCCGAAGCCGCTCGATGGAGTCCAAGTCTGGCCGTCATCGTTGTTGTCGGCCGATGTCCAATTTTCAGAATTATTTAAAAAGTCGATGCTGTAAGGCACTTCTACGACAACCTCTTCGGGAGTCTCGCCCGAGTCATCGCCCTCATACAATTTGAACTCAAAAAGGAAACATGAGCTGTTGTACTGCGGGCTCGTGTTGTGAAATGCAAAATAGAAAGTTCCGCTCGAAGGTGCCTCGAACGGAGTTTTTTGGGCTGCGGGATACTGCGAAGTACCATCGAGGGTAATATCGCTCAATTTTACGAACGTGCTCATATCGCTGGCCGAGCTCGCATAACCGATAGAAAGGTTGCTGCCGTTCCCGTTAAATTCCATACAGGCATTGCTCTCAATCGTGTATACCTTACCAGCTTCGAGCGTAAACCCGGGCGACACATAATAGTCGTTACACTCCGACGCATAATCCATCATCATCATGACACTGCCATAATAGGTACCTCCAATATAGGCCCACCGGGCATTATATCCCCAGGTGGTACCCGGCGTGGTACTGTTATCGACCGCCGTCCAGCCTTCCTGGCTATTGCCAAAATTAATCGAATACGGCAACGCGGTCTGCGCTTTACCGACATTTACCCCCGCAAGGAGAATAAATGTAAACACTACAAGTATTAGTTTTCTCATATCAACTGTTATTAAGTTATATTGTATTCGCAAGTTATAAAAATTAAAAATATTGAATATCTCAATATTCATAAAAGCGATTCACTTTCATGTATATTGAAATTATATTCACTATTTTGCAAATTTAGAATCTCCTCTTTTCATATTTATAAGGATACGCTCTACACACTACACACTCTACGATATGCTATTTGTCTCTTCTATAAATGTCTATATTCATTAAGTCTCTCGCACCTTGCACACCTTGGAAGAATTTCGCTTTTACAACCAAACTCCCCCTCGACGAATGCACGAAAAATAACCAAACCTTCAACAGGAAACAAGAATACCTACTGCTACACTATACACCGATGCACACACCTGTTTCGCACGACCCGCCAATACCGCGACTCTCTTTCTATGAAACTGGTGTGCACTTTTTTCATTACGTCTCTCCTGCTCGATGTCATCATTATACCACTGCATCTTGCCGCCATTTTTATAGAAATCCATGCAAAGATATAACATTATTACAAAAATAAGCTATTAAGTCTACTAATTTTACAACGAAACTCAAAAAAAGATAATATTCTGCTTTCGTTTTTTTGCTCTACGGTCACATTTTTCCAAGAGGCTTTTGATTCTCCGTGCATGACAATAGACTCAGAGTCAACCCTTCAGGTCCAGACAGAGCTTCGGCGAACAATCTTTTCAACCCCGCTACAAGCACTTGAACCGGCTCTTGCATTCGCCGCTGCAGAAGAGAAACGACTCCCCCAAAAGCGTATGCCCATACGCTCTACACATTATTATATTATACCTATATGGAGGTTTTCCCCGAAACCGGTACCCCCTACCTCCTACCGGCGACTCTCGATAGCTACCTTGATTACTCCGTCGGCTTTGCTCTCGAACAGGCGGTAGGCTTCGTCGATGCGGTTCAGCGGGAAGCGGTGGGTAATCAGCGGCGTGGTATCGATCTGCCCCTCGGCAATCAGGCGCAATATCTCGGCACAGTCGCAACCATCTACCCCGCCGGTCTTGAAAGTCAGATTCTTGCCATACATGTCGGGCAGCGGCAACACCTGGGGCTTGTCGTAGAGGGCCACGACAGTGACTATCGCATTGGGGCGCGCACTCTCCCACGCCAGGCGGAAGGTGTCGTCGCCACCGGCAACCTCAATCACCACATCGGCACCACCGTGATCGCTGTGTGCCCGCACAAAGTCGACACACCCGTCGGGTGCAGTCACCAGCACCTGCGGGTAATGCTCGCGCACGAAGCGCTGACGCTCGGGAGACTTCTCACACACGATTACCCGGCACGGATGCTTCAGCAAGGTACACAACAGGGTACAGATGCCCGTAGGACCGGCCCCGATAATGAGCACCGTATCGTCGGGCGAAACCTCGGAGATGCGCGTGGCCCAGAAACCGGTAGCCAGAATATCGCCCACGAAGAGGGCCTGCTCGTCGCTCACCCCGGCCGGAATGGGCGTGAGGCCGCAATCGGCATAGGGCACCCGCACATACTCGGCCTGGCCACCGTCGATGCGACAGCCCAGCGCCCAGCCGCCCTGCGGGTCGGTGCAGTTGTTCACATAGCCATGTTGGCAGAAGAAACACTCGCCGCAAAAGGTCTCGACATTCACCACCACCCGGTCGCCGGGAGCAACCGTAGTAACAGCCGGGCCCACCTGCTCGACAACACCAACCATCTCGTGCCCCACGGTGATTCCCGGCACGGCCCGCGGCACACTGCCGTGCTTGATGTGCAGGTCGCTGGTACAGATACTGCCAAGGGTTACCCGCACAAGGGCATCGCGCGGGTCGATAAGTTGAGGCAACGGTTTTTCGCGCAGCTCGAACTTGCCGCGCTCGACATAGGTATAGGCTAACATGGTGTATATTCTCCTTTCTCTTTCTTCGATTTTTATACAAATACAGGCAAAGGCGAGCGTAGAGACAACCGGGAACCACGTTCCCGAGTTTGGCTATGCCGAGCCGACTCCTGTATTCGTGGAACAAATATAGTAAAAGGAGAGAGCAAAAGAGGTAAACCTATTTGAGATTTTGTGTATCTTTGAATAAGGCAAGTGTCGTTTGGGCAGAGTCAGATTTGAAAACCTTGGGTTTCATTTGCCTCCGCATTCACCTTTTGCTATCTTTGTAGAAGACAAGAGAAGCTCGACGAAGTCCGAAGAAAAAGAAAGTCGTGTGTTCTGTTTATCCCGGCTCTCTCCTTTTCTTATCGTATAACAGGCAGTAAAGACAAAACCGATATGAGACATCGAACCAAAAAAATACTCAAGATTACCGGCATCACGCTGGTGTCGATTGTGGTACTGGTGACAGCCGTCATCGCCGTGGCCATCAATTTCGTATTCACGCCCGAAAAGCTGACTCCCGTCGTGCTGAAGGTCGCCAACCAGAACCTGAACGCCAAACTCGACATGAAGAGCGTGGAGCTGACCTTCTTCTCGACCTTCCCGCGATTCGGGGTGAAACTCACCGACGGCTCGCTGGTGTCGAAATCGATACGCGACTCGTTGTGGCAACGCACCGACTCGCTGCTCACCTTCAAACGGGCGATAGTCGTGGTCGATGTGGCCGACTATCTGCGGGCCAAGAAAATCAGCCTCAACCGGCTGCGCCTCGACAGCATCAACCTCTATGCCTACAAAGGGAAGGATGGCGTGGCCAACTGGGATATTGTGGCCTCCGACACGGTGGCCGAGACCGATACCACCTCGACCGGCCCGATTGCCAGCGAGATAGACATACGGCGTATCGTCGTGCGCCATGCCACCGTCACCTACGACGACCGCGAGACCCGGGTCTTTGCCAACCTGTGGGATGCCAACCTCAAACTGAGCGCCCACCTGAAGCGGGGCCACTCGATGCTGGCGCTCGACTTCGACAACAAGAACATCTTCTTCTGGCAGGATGGTGAACTGCTGGCTCACCGCATAGCCTCGCGGCTGAAGACCGAAATAGAGTTCAACCGGGCCCAGCGCACCATCGCCTTGCACGACGCCCTGCTCGATGTCAACGGCGTGGAACTCGACCTGAAGGGGTCGGTACGCCGCGACACCGTGGCCAAAGCGCTGGACGTAGACCTGCAGTATGGCCTGCATGCCCCCTCGCTGGAGCGGGTCTTGCACATGATTCCCGAGAGCGTGGTCAAGAAGGAGGAGGTCTCGGCACAAGGCGACGTGACCCTCAACGGTATCGTGAAGGGACTGTACGGCAAAGACCGAATGCCCATGATTACCCTCAAGGTATTGATAGACAAAGCCTCGGCCAAATATGCCCGCTTGCCCTACGGTATCGACGAGTTTAAGGCCGACTTCTTCGGACAGGTCGATCTCTCGAAGCAGAAACCCTCCTACCTCGACCTGAAGATATTCCACTTCAAAGGGGCCCACACCGACATCTTGGCCGATGCCAAAGTGACCGACCTGCTGGGCGACCCCGACATCACGCTCAATACCCAGTCGACCATCGACCTGACGGCCCTGGCTCAGACCTTCCCCCTGCAAGAGGGGGTATCGATCGAGGGGAACGTCGATGCCGACCTGCGCCTGCGCTGCCGCCTGTCGTCGATCAAGAAGAAAGACCTGGGGCGCATCAAGGCATTGGGCAAACTGAACATGACCCGCCTGGCCCTTCGCGACAAGAACAAGGACTTCGAATTCACGAGCGACGCCTCGCTCCGCTTCTTCGGCAACGATGTGCTGGGAGCACAGGCCCAGATCAAGAACATCGTGCTGCACTCGCCGCAACTCAACTCGACCGTCGAACAGCTGTCGGCCTCCATCAAAACGACCAACCCACAAGATACCACCCGCATCGCCACGGTACGATGCCAGGTAAATGCCAACAAACTGAAGGCTTCGATGAGTGACTCGCTGCTCCTCTTCTGCGGCAAAACGAATGCGACCGTTCATCTGCAACCGGCCGAGAACAAACCTACCCAACCCCAGGTACAGCTCACACTCGAGGCCGACACCCTGTTCTGCCGCCTGGGCGACAACCGGCTGGGCATGGACAAAGCCGGCATCCGTCTGAAAGCCAAACAGGTAAAAGACTCGATATGGATACCGCAGGGCACGGTGGGATTCAACCGTCTGTTTGTGCGCACCCCCATGTCGTCGCTTCCCATACGGGTACAGAAGACGGCCGTATCGGTGGGCAACCGCACCATCACCCTGCACAACGCCACCATGCGCATAGGACGGTCGGACCTCACGGCATCGGGCTCTATCCACAACCTCTATGCCGCCATGCGCCGCAACAAGATGCTGAAGGCCAATCTGAGCCTCACCTCGAGAAACCTGAACTGCAACCAACTGATCCGAGCCATCTCGTTCCCGCAGGACACGACACAGATCGAGACCGAAACCGACACCACCTCGACCCCGCTCAAACTCTTTGTCATCCCCAAGAACATCGACTTTGAACTGCAAACCAACCTGAAGCGGGTGCGCTACGGCAAAATGGTCTTTACCAACGTACACGGAGCCGTCGATGTGCGCAACCAGGCCATACACCTCAAGGAGCTCGGCATGGAGGGATTGGGCGCCACCATGAACACCACCCTCATCTACCAAGCCCGCAAGCCCCAGTCGGGCTATGCCGGTTTCGACTTCAAGCTGCACAACATCAACATCGGCAAGTTGGTCGACTTCATCCCCTCGCTCGACACCATCGTGCCCATGCTGCGGTCGTTCCAGGGCAAGGTCGAGTTCAACGTGTCGGCCGAGTCGGCTCTCGACTCCTGCCTCAACCTCAAGATACCCACCCTGCGGTCGGCCATCCATGTCGAGGGCGACAGCCTCGTGCTGCTCGACGGCGAGACCTTTGCCGAGATTTCGAAGAAATTCCTCTTCAAGAACAAGGAGCGCAACCTCATCGACAGCATCTCGGTCAACATCAGCGTGGCCGACGGCAACGTGACCGTCTACCCCTTCGTCATCGAGATGGACCGCTACCGGGCTGCCGTGGGCGGCACGCAAGACCTGGACATGAACTTCAACTACCACATATCCATACTCAAGTCGCCCATCCCCTTCAAACTGGGATTGAATATCTCGGGCAACCTCGACAAGATGAAGTTCGGCATGGGCAAGGCCAAGTACAAGGATGCCGTTACCCCCGTCGAGATACACAAGGTCGACAGTACCATCGTAAAGATGGGCGAGCAGATTGTGCGCGATTTCAGGCGGGTGATGCGAAGGTAGCCGCAAAAGACCGGCACACCGCCCGCCCCCACCAATACCCCTATACCATTACCCCCGGCAGCCACAAGTCTACGACTTGCAACGGTCGGGGGTAATCGCTGTCGAACTCTACCCGACAGGATACAAAAATCCCTGCGACCCGGCCGGGTGCGCAGGGAGCAAAATCATTTCATAAATACGAAGTAGACGGCCAGAACCAGGCAACCGAAAGCGGCTATGTGGTTCCAGTGCAGCGACTCGCCCTTGAAGAAGACCACCGAGAAGATGGTGAAGATAATGAGCGTAATCACCTCTTGTATCACCTTCAACTGCATGAGGCTGAAGGGACCGCCGTTCTCGCGGAATCCCAACCGATTGGCCGGAACCTGGCAGCAATACTCCAGCAGGGCAATACCCCAACTGAGCAGAATGACCCCGTAGAGCGGCCAGTTGCTGATAACCTTCATCTCTTGCAACTTCAGGTGGCCATACCAAGCCAGCGTCATAAAAATGTTGGATATGATAAGTAACCCTATCGAATATAAACCCTGCATATCTTTTTCTCCTTTTTCAAAAATCGGGTGCAAAGATACGCATTAAAAATGAGAAACAAAGCGAATCGAGACAAGAAGCTCATCGCGCAGCGCATTCACACGGCACACCCTGCTCTATCCCTCATCGTGAACCCGGCGCTATGCCCGACCATCCGGCCAGAACGCCGGTCGAGAATCGCCCCACCCGGTCTCAACGGGACAAATTCAGAGGCGATACAATCCACTGCTTATTTGATAAAAAAAGTTAATCTCCCGGTCGAATGGCAAAAATGCGCCATCTTTGTAAACCAGACAGCACGACTATGGCAGAGAAGACTATCGTTACCCAACCCTGCAAGGTATCGCCCATGCACTACTTCGGGCGACTGCTGCGCACCTGGCTCTACCGCAACTGGGCCTGGCTGGCGCTGATTGTGGTGTTGCTCGTGATGCTGTCGGTTCACAACCCGCTCTTTATCTACGTGGGGCTCATGGTGGTATTTCTTGTTTTCCCCTTGATTCTCTACTACTTGTGGTTTGTCTATGCCTTGCACCCCGATTGCCGGGCCTCGATTCTGACAAAGCAGGTGGAGCTGGACGAGCGGGGCATCACCTGCCGGTTCGAGGATGACCGCACCGAGACCATCGCCTGGAGTCGGGTGACCGACATACAGCACTCGTCGAGCGACCTGATTTTCTACCTGTCGAAATATGTATTCTTCATTCTGCCCTGCGATTCGTTCGAGTCGCCCGACGATTTGGAATATTTTCTGAAAAAAATTCTCGAGCCGGCCTTCAGGAACCGAAAATAATTGTATATTTGTAGAATATAAGATACGGCTCAGCAGAGTCCAATTGTGAAACCTTGCGTTTCCCTTGTTCTGCTTTCGCCTTTCACTATATTTGTAGAATATAGGATGCAGCTCAACCAGGGCTAAACCGAAAGGGGAAGAAGCAACAACGAGTCTGCTGCCCGAGCCGGCTATCCAGAAGTACAATTTTTTTGCACATGAAGCTATTCAAATCTATCTTTCCATATTCGCTGGCGGCAATTTTCGCCCTTGTCACCATGGCTCCGGCCGAGGCCCTGACCCTCGACCAGGCCCGCGAACTGTACAAGGCCGGGAAGTATGCCGAAGCGGCCCCCGTATTCAAAGCCCAACTGAAACGCCGCCCCAACGACGGGTCGCTGAATCACTGGTACGGGGTGTGTCTCTTCCACGAAAAGAAATATGCCGAAGCCGAAAAGTACCTGAAGGTGGGCGTCAAACGCAAAGTGCTGGAGTCGCCCCACTTCCTGGGCGACGTATATATGGCCCAATATCGTTTCGACGATGCCGCAGCCAGCTATCAAGACTATATCGATGCACTGGAGAAGAACAAGAAGCAGGTACCCGACTCGGTGACCGAAGCGATTGCCCGGGCCCGCAAGGCCAAGCTGATGCTCAACCATGTAGAGCAGGTGCAGGTTATCGATAGCCTCATCGTCGATGCCGACTCGTTTTTCGAGCATTTCAAGATGACCCCCGAATCGGGGCGAATAGGTACAGCCGAGACACTGGACGTCGCTATCCCCGACAGCACCATCGGCTACATGCCGCAACGGGGCGACAAGGTATTCTTCGGGATGCCGGTCGAGGGCAAAGGGTATGAACTGTGCGCGATGAACAAACTCACCGACGGCCGCTGGAGCCGCATCACACCGCTGCCCGAGGGGGTCAACACAACCCGCAACGAGGCCTACCCCTTCTTCCTGAACGACGGGGTGACCCTCTACTACGCCTCGAACGGCGAGGGCTCGATAGGCGGATACGACATCTTCATCACCCGGCTGAACCTCGAAAACAACACCTACCTGAAACCCGAAAACGTGGGCATGCCCTTCAACTCGATCTACAACGACTACATGATGGCCGTAGACGAGATGCTCAACATCGGCTGGTTTGTCTCGAACCGGGAGCAGATACCGGGCAAGGTGACCATCTATCTGTTTATCCCCAACTCGAGCAAACAGACCTACGACCTCGACGAAATCAAGACCGACATCAAATCGCTGGCCCTCATCCGCTCCATCCGCGACTCGTGGCCCGAAGGTGCCGACTATACCGACCTGTTGCAGCAGTTGAACGACATTCAGGAGGCGCAAGTGGTGAAGCGTCCCGACTTCGTTTTTGCCATCTGCAACGGAGTACACTACACCTCGCTCGACCAGTTTACCAGTGCCGAGGCACGCAATCTCTATATCAAGGCCAACGAGGCACGCAAACACATTGCTCAACTGGAATCGAAAGTGGCCGAACTGCGGCCCCAATATACCCAATCGCAAGGGACTACCCGCCAACGGCTCTCGGCCGAAATCGGGTCGCTCGAGTCGCAGTTGCTCTCGCTCTATCCCCAACCCGGGGAGTATGAAAACCAGGCTCGCAAAGCCGAGCTCGACGCCCTGCAAAAACGACGTTAACCTCGAAATCAACTAAATACTTACAGCTATGTTCGACATTCTGGCCATCGCCCTGCTGATAGCAATAGCCCTCACACTGGCTGTGCTGGAGATTTTTTTCCTCCCCGGCATCACCATCGCCGGCATCTGCTCGCTCGTCTTCTACGGAGGGGGCATCTACTATGCCTACACGATATACGGGTCGAACGGCGCCGTCATCACCCTGCTCATCGCAGCCATAGCCACCATTGCGACCCTGATCGGATTCATGCGATCGCGCAGCTTCGACAAGGTGGCCCTGCACACCGAAATCGATTCGGTCGTCCCCTCGCAGGTATCGCCCGACATACAGGTGGGCGACAAGGGCGTAACCCTGAGCCGGTTGAACCCCATGGGAAAAATCATGGTGGGCAAGCACACCCTCGAGGCCCAGGCCGAAAACGAACTGATCGACGAGGAGACCCCGGTACGCATTACCCGCATCGAGTCCAATGTAGTGATTGTAAGCAAAGCCGAGTAATCCCCCATATAAAAATAAGAGAAAAACAATACTAACAAACAATACAGATAATGGTAGCAATCGGACTATTACTGGCGTTCGGTATTATCGTAATACTCGCCATATTCTTCTATTTCGTGCCCTTCCTGCTATGGATTTCGGCACAAGTGTCGGGAGTGAGAATCTCACTCATACAACTCTTTCTGATGCGTATCCGTAAGGTTCCGCCCCAAGTCATCGTGCGAGGCATGATCGAAGCCCACAAAGCCGGCCTCAAAAACATCACCCGCGACGAACTCGAGGCTCACTACCTGGCCGGCGGTCACGTAGAACGCGTGGTTCACGCCCTCGTATCGGCCTCGAAAGCCAACATCGACCTGGGCTTCCAGATGGCAACGGCCATCGACCTGGCCGGCCGCGACGTGTTCGAGGCTGTGCAAATGTCGGTAAACCCCAAGGTAATCGACACCCCGCCGGTTACCGCCGTGGCCAAGGACGGTATACAGTTGATAGCCAAGGCCCGCGTAACGGTGCGTGCCAACATCCGGCAACTGGTGGGTGGTGCCGGCGAAGACACCGTGCTGGCCCGCGTAGGCGAGGGTATCGTCTCGTCCATCGGTTCGTCCGAGTCGCACAAGCAGGTGCTCGAGAACCCCGACTCCATCTCGAAACTGGTGTTGAAGAAGGGCCTCGACTCGGGTACGGCCTTTGAAATTCTCTCGATCGACATTGCCGACATCGACATAGGCAAAAACATCGGGGCTACCCTGCAAATGGACCAGGCCCAGGCCGACAAGAACATCGCCCAGGCCAAGGCCGAGGAACGCCGCGCCATGGCCATCGCCCTCGAACAGGAGATGAAGGCCAAGGCTCAAGAGGCCCGCGCCAAAGTAATCGAAGCCGAAGCCGAAGTGCCCAAGGCCATGGCCGAAGCCTTCCGCTCGGGAAACCTGGGCATTATGGACTACTACCGCATGAAAAATGTCGAAGCCGACACTGCCATGCGCGAAGCCATAGCCAAGCCAACGGCCAAGCCCGAGAAGTAATTTCGGGCCCCAAAAGCCGATATTTCGTCGTCAAAAGAAGATTATCGGTCACAAAAGCAATTGGAAAGAAAAAATATTCGTATATTTGAAACCTTTTTGACAACAAAGTTGTTATATAGGAAAACAAAATAAACAATGATTATGATGTTTCAACTACCGCCACTGCCCTATGGTCCCAGCGATTTGGCCCCGGTTATCAGCCAGGAAACCATCGAATACCACTACGGCAAGCACGAACAAACCTATATCGACAACGTGAATAAAATGATCGAAGGCACGCCCTATTCCGACATGCCGCTCGAGCAAATTATTCGAGAAGCCGAAGGCGCCCTGTTCAACAACGCCTCACAAGCGTGGAACCACATATTCTATTTCTTCTCCTTCTCGCCCAACGGTCGAAGAGCACCGCAAGGGAAGTTGGCCGAAGCCATAGAACAACAGTGGGGAAGCCTGGAAAATTTCCAGAAAGAGTTTGAACAGGCCGGCGTGACCCTTTTCGGGTCGGGCTGGGTATGGTTATCGAAAGACCCGCAAGGGAAACTGATAATCAGCAAAGAGAACAATGCAGGTTCCCCGCTGACCAAGGGGCACACACCGTTGCTGACATTCGACGTGTGGGAACATGCCTACTATATCGACTACCGCAACAGACGAGCCGAACACCTGCACCGCTTGTGGGAAATCGTAGACTGGTCGGTTGTCGAGTCGAGATACAACGAATAATTCGCATAGTCGCGCGTGAGCGTAACTCTATCTAGCACTTTAAAATAAGCATAATGTGATGAATTCTAAAGAAGAGATGCTGCGTGAGCAGCGTCTCTTTTTGCTTTAAAAAGAATTAAATCGAAATACAAATAGATATATTTTTATCTATTTTGCATACAGATGATAAATTTTCCCTATATTTGCTATCATTCAGATGCAATAATTGCATCTTTATTTACATTTTTAATTACAAATATCACATGCCTATGGCCACTAAAAAATTTATTCTCTCTGAGAAAGAGATTCCGCAGGCTTGGTACAACATTGTCGCCGACATGCCACACAAGCCCATGAGCCCGCTGAACCCGGCCACCAAACAACCGCTCGCCGTCGAAGACCTCTACCCCATCTTTGCCGAAGAGTTGTGTAAACAAGAGCTGAACGCCACCGATGCTTGGATAGAGATACCCGAGCCCGTGCGCGACATGTACAAGATATGGCGCCCCACCCCGCTGGTGCGAGCTCTGGGTCTCGAGAAGGCACTCGACACGCCGGCTCATATCTATTTCAAGAACGAGAGTGTAAGTCCCGTAGGCTCGCATAAACTCAACTCGGCCATTCCCCAGGCCTACTACTGCAAACAACAAGGTGTGACCAACATCACCACCGAAACCGGTGCCGGGCAATGGGGAGCCGCCCTCTCGCTCGCCGCCAAAGCCTTCGGTCTCGAGCTGGCCGTCTATATGGTCAAGGTGAGCTACCATCAGAAGCCCTACCGCCGCTCCATCATGCAGACCTTCGGTGCCCAGGTAATCGCATCGCCCAGCATGTCGACCAAAGCCGGACGCAAGATTCTCACCGAGCACCCCAACTACCAGGGAAGCCTGGGCACGGCCATATCCGAGGCGATAGAGCTTGCCCTGAGCACCCCCAACTGCAAATACACCCTGGGCAGTGTGCTCAACCACGTGTCGCTGCACCAGACCGTCATCGGCCTCGAAGCCGAAAAACAGATGGAGATGGCCGGCGAATACCCCGACGTCATCGTCGCCTGTTTTGGCGGAGGGTCCAACTTCTCGGGCATCGCCTACCCCTTCCTGCGCCACAAGCTGCGCGAAGGCAAGGAGATCCGCCTCGTGGCTGCCGAACCCGCCTCGTGTCCCAAGCTGACCAAAGGCGTATTCCAATACGACTTCGGCGACGAGGCCGGCTACACCCCACTGCTCCCCATGTACACCCTGGGGCACAACTTCGCACCGGCCCATATCCACGCCGGCGGACTGCGCTACCACGGGGCCGGGACTATCGTCAGCCAGCTCAAGAAAGACGGATACCTCGAAGCCGTCGACATCGACCAGCTCGACACCTTCAAGGCGGCAACCCTCTTTGCCCAGAGCGAAGGCATCATTCCGGCCCCCGAGTCGGCCCATGCCATCGCCGCAACCATCAAGGAAGCGCTCCAGGCCAAAGCCGAGGGTAAAAAACGGTGCATCCTCTTCAACCTCTCGGGGCACGGACTCATCGACATGGCCGCCTATGACCAATACCTGGCCGGCGACCTCAGGAACTACAGCCTCTCCGAAGATGAAATCAAGAAGAATATCAATGAGTTAGACAAGATTATTTAACCATGCAAAAAAACTCCGGGAAAAATATTCGAAAAAATAATTGATTTTTTTCGTCCAAAAATTTGGTCAGTTCAAAAATACCGCCTATATTTGCATCGCCTTTCCAAAAGAAAGCAAGCTGGCGGTTTAGTGTAGTGGCCTAGCACGCAACCCTCTCACGGTTGAGACTCGGGTTCGATTCCCGGAATCGCTACAACAAGAAACGAAAACTCAAAAGCCTATCAATTAGACTTTTGAGTTTTTTTCTATCCCAAAACGGGACAAAAACGAGACAAAACGGGGATCAACGTAAAAACGGGGATCAACGTAAAAACCTGAGGGGTAAAAACTGATAAATTTATATCTCTGTTAGAAACAAATCAGCCACAGACGGTTATCGTAGATCAGCGAAAAAGCGAGGCAGTAGAAAAATGGTGGAGACTTGTTTTCCAAATCAACATGAATCCCGACCTTTTTCGTATGGAAACAAATCAATTGGATGTTCTTGCGGAGCCGTAGAAAAACGGTGGAGGATTCACAAAATCCCCCTACATCCGACCGACGAAATCGAAAAGACAAGTTTCAAAGGAGCGAGCAATATATCTGCTTCTTCCATTACAGGGCAGGCGTGGTAGCATTGTCGGGGCTGGAGGTGCGGCGCGACTTCTTCTTTTCTGGCGCAAATATCTTTTTGAAAAAACGATAAATTCGGCTAATGATACCGGCTATCCCCCCAACAAGAAACGCTATGGCGGAGAGCCCGAACACGACAAAAGCGACAATCGAACAGCCTGCAATAGCCAAGACCACCGCAAACATAACCATATAACCAAAGAATTCGAACAGAAACATATCGTCGTCTCCTATTGTCTTTACTGATGGGACCAAGCGATGACAGAAGGTTAAACAGGCTTGAACTCTCTGCCACCCTCCGTATTCTACAAATATACGGAAATCGAGCTGAAATACAAATAGAAAGAGGTCTGTTTCAGTATTATACTCCTTTTTCAGAAGAGAGAGGTAGCCCCGACGGTTCGACTGTCGTTCCGCCCTTCCATTCGTTGCGTACAAGAGCAATAACTATTTTAGGGACTGTCGTTTAATTCCGTCATTATGAGTCAATCGGCAGACTGTCCCGGTAATTTTTCCGATCGAACTCATCTTTTTATATTTTCGGCTCCGTTTCGGAGCCCCTTTTTTCATTTTTGGACCCAACTGGAGCCAATACTCCAGTGAAAGGGCCGTTTCTCACTCACCTCGAACATCAGGCAGCCTGAGCAATTTCGTTGACTTCCCGCCGGACGAGCTGTACTGCATTCGCCGTGTGGATGCCAAAGAAGATGTACAGGATTTCGGTCAACTTCGTCCTTGCCTTGATGTGTAAAGTATCAATAGATACGCTACAATTTTTCTTTTCGTAGACAAATCTTAATC
>NZ_CAMMHD010000015.1:0-97577 GCF_946496565.1 uncultured Barnesiella sp. | reverse complement strand
TCCTCTTCTGGACCCCGCATCGAGGTGCGGGGTGACGTTCTTGTCATTCCGCGCTTCGACGCGGAATCCAGAGAATACCCGTAAAGGAATACCCGCCAAAGTTCTGTGCCTGTTCCTGCATCGAAGTGCGGGGCGGTGCAGAGCCATAAAAGGGAAGAAGCGACGGCCCGTAGGAGTCGGGATTCCGTCGCTTCTCATCTAGGAAAGAGGGGGATTGGATTCTGTTGTTATAGCTTCTCGTTTAGGGGAAGGGGCGCGATGTCGATAACCTCTTTTACCCGATAGACACCGTCGTATTCGGCGGCAAATCCTTCGGCCGATTTCCCGGCGTCGACCACTCGCAGCGAGGCTTTCACGGCGGTGTAGGGTTTTGCCTTCTCGCCGACGGCCTTTTCGTACAGAGGCTTCAGGGAATCGGTTTCGTCGATAATCCAGTATTCGGCCGTATCGCCGTCGGCAATAAACGAGCGCACCTCGTGCCCGATGATCAATCGCCCGTTCACCGTGAAGGAGAGCGGGGTCGCCGGTTGTATAAGAGTGGCCGGTATCGAACTTTGCGGACGGGCAAGGCTCATCACATAGTCGCCCTTTTTCAATACGAGGCTGTCGGCCGTGAGTTTGCCGATTTCGAACGTATCGGCAAAGGCGATGGTCTGGTGGTTGCCGATGCTTTCGCCCGAGAGGATAAGCCGGTCGCCCTCCCGACTCCACTGTTCGTATTGGAGGGTTGCCATGTTGATCGATGATGCTTCGCCGTTTTCTTTCAGGTCGATACCCTGTATGGCATCGGGGTTACCCGGTATCGGTTCGATCCATTGTCCCGTCAAGGAGGCTTTGTTCTGACAGGCCGAGGCCAGAATAGCAATAGCTGTCAAGGCCGTGAACATTTTTGTTTTCATTGTTGAAAAGTGTTTTAGGTTTATGGTACTTTCTGCAAAGCTATGAATAAAAAGGAATTTTGGTATCCCGATACCCCGGGAGAAAAGAAAGAATATACAAATGCGAGACGGTTTTAAGACAATTTAATGTATCGTAGCGCAGTATTGGCCTTTATTTTTGTTTTATCTTTATACGAGAAATTCGTGTAGAAAATATAGAATAGAAACTAAAACAAAAAGAACTATGAAAATGAAGTGTTTATATGTGGCTGTGGCTGCTGCCGTGCTTTCGTTGGCTGCGTGCCGCTCCTCAAAAGATGCCGTGTCGGTAAACGATCTCGACGGCGAATGGAATGTAGTGGAGATTCAAGGCCAGGCCGTGCAGGCCGAGTCGCAACCCTTTATCGGGTTTGATGCCCAAGACGGACGGGTATATGGTTATACCGGTTGCAACCGGCTGATGGGTGCTTTGACCCTCTCGAAACCCAATAAAATCGAATTGGGGCAGATGGCCTCTACCCTCATGGCTTGTCCCGATATGGAGACCGAGCGGCTCATGCTCAATGCGTTGGCTTCGGTGCGGAGTCTGGAGGTTTCGGGTAAGGAGCTCCTGCTTTACAGTGGCGGCAAGAAGCCGGTCATGCGGTTGCAGAAGCGTTTCGAGGTAGTGCCCCTGTCGAGCCTCAACGGCGACTGGAAGGTGGTGGCCGTGAACGGTACCGCACTGCCTGCCATGGAGAATGTACCTGCATTTAGTCTGGATATGACCACCCATCGCATTGGGGGCAACTCGGGTTGCAACCGGCTGTCGGGCGAGATACGCCACGATGCCGCGGTAGAGAACTCAATCTCGTTTGCCAATGTAGCCTCTACCCGCATGGCCTGCCCCGATATGGATACCGAGAACCAGGTGCTCTCGGCCCTGAATCAGGTGTGTGCCTATGGCATGCTCGCCAACGGTCACCTGGCTCTGATGGCCGAGGGCAGCACGGTAGTGCTGGAGCTGGAGCGTAGCAAATGATTCTTTTGAAATCCTTGCATAGCGAGGGGCTGCTTTCCCATGAAGAGGGGAGGCGGCCCCTCGGCCTTTTGGGGGGGTGGGTGTATTTCTGGATCCCGCGTCGTGGCGCGGAATGACGGGGTAAATCACGGAGAGGTGGGGTGGCATCGCATTGTTTTTATGGATTCGGTACGGAGGTTCCGAAGATTTTCTTTACTTTTGTTACATAAAGAGAGATTGCCGGGCATTTCGTCGGCATCAGACAGATACTCATGAAACACAAAAAGCAGATACACATGAAAAAATGGATGGTAGTGGTGGCCTCGCTTTGCCTTTTCGCCATGGCGGTGCAGGCCCAGAAGTATGTACCCACCCCCGAGAATCTGGAGAGTAGAAAAAACTTTGCCGAGAGTCGTTTCGGCGTCTTCCTGCATTGGGGGCTGTACAGCATGTTTGCACAGGGCGAGTGGTATATGAACAACGACAGTGTCGATGCCCGCGAATATGCCAAGGCGATGAATGCGTTCTATCCGCACCGGTTCGATGCACAGGCGTGGGTCTCGGCCATCAAGGCGGCGGGGGCCCGGTACATCTGTTTCACGACCCGCCATCACGAGGGTTTCTCGATGTGGGATACGCAATACTCCGACTACAACATTATGAATACCCCTTATGGACAGGATATTGTGCGGCAACTGGCCGACGAGTGTCACCGGCAGGGCATCGATCTGCACTTGTACTATTCGCATATCGACTGGACGCGCGAGGATTATCCCGCAGGCCGCACGGGCCGGGGTACCAAACGGCTCGACCGTGCCGACTGGCCGGCATACTATCGCTTTATGAACAACCAGTTGACCGAGCTACTCACCAATTACGGCAAGATAGGGGCCATCTGGTTCGACGGCTGGTGGGACCACGACGTCGATTCCGTGCCCTTCGACTGGGAGCTGGACGAGCAATACCGGCTTATCCACCGCCTGCAACCCGCTTGCCTGGTGGGGAACAACCACCACCAGGTGCCTTTCGAGGGGGAGGATATTCAGATTTTCGAGCGTGATGTGCCGGGCGAAAACAAGGCCGGACTCTCGGGGCAGGAGATTAGTGTGCTGCCGCTCGAGACTTGCCAGACGATGAACTACTCGTGGGGATACCGGGTGACCGACCACTACTACAAGTCGACCAAGGAGCTCATCCAGCTGCTGGTGCGCACGGCGGGCAAGGGGGCCAACCTGCTGCTCAACGTGGGTCCGCAACCCGACGGCACCTTGCCCGAGGCTGCCTTGACCCGTCTGGCCGAGATGGGGCAGTGGCTCGACCGCTATGGCGAGTCGATATATGCTACCGTGGCCGGCGGCTATCGCGATGGTGACCGCATCATCACCACCCGCAACGGCAACACGCTCTATGTGCATCTGCTCGATACCGGCATCGACCGGGTGAGCATGCCCCTGTCGCAAAAGGTGAAGCGCGTCGAGGTGCTGGGCGAGGGTACCCGCATCGACTACAAATATAAGAAGGGGGTGCTCGACTTCGGGGTAGAGATTCCCGACGACTGTATCGACTATGTGGTGAAGGTGACGCTCAAATAGTCGTCGGACTTTGCAATAATAAAACGCAGCAATAAAACGCAGGGCTTCGCTCCCATTCAAGGGGAGCAAAGCCCTGCGGCTCTTTTGGGGAGGGGGCAGGCTTATTTCCAAGCCGTGGCCTGTTCGGTGATTTCGGCATCGCCCATGGTGCATTGGTCGAGGCTACCCTCTTTGACCTGAATGCAGAGGTAGAGCATGCTGCCGGTCGAGGTGCAGCGCAACGAGCGGTTGCAGTGGGTGGCTACACGCACGATAGAGCCCTCGGCGATGGGGAAGGCGGTGTCGTCGACCTGGAAGTCGCCCGAGCCCTGCAAAATCAGATAGACCTCTTCGTTCTGCTTGTGGCTGTGGAAGAAGGGTGCGGCCTCGCCCGGGTTCAAGGTGCTGAACGAGATTTCGCAACCGGTGGTGCCCACACAATCTTTCACAAACTGTTTGCCGGTGAAGGCGCTCAGGTCGCCTACCGTGGCGTGGGTGAATTTTTCACCCTCATTGACTTTACGAATTGCTTCCATTTTCTTATCGATTAAGTTGGTTTATGATTGGTTACTAAAAATAACTTTATTATTTTTGTAGTGCGAAGATGCTCTTTTCTCGCTTCCCTGACAAGAAGGCACAGCGAGATAGGTAAGTTACACCGAGGTAACGAATGCAGGAAATCAGGAATATACAAAATGTTAAATAAGATGAAAACTTTTCTTCATACCGGGGTCTGCCCCGTGCGCGATATTTTGAGCCGGCTGGGCAGCAAGTGGTCGGTGCTGGTGCTCGAGACCTTGCACGAGAACGGCACCATGCGCTTCAACGACATACAGCGTTCGTTGGGCGACATCTCGCAACGCATGCTCACTGTCACGCTGCGGTCGCTCGAGGAGGATGGCATGCTCACCCGCCGGGTCTATGCCGAGATACCGCCCCGGGTCGAGTATACCCTCACCGAACGGGGGCAGAGCTTCATGCCGGTGCTCGGCGAGCTGGTGCGCTGGGCCTTCGAGCACTCGGGCGACATCATGGCTTCGCGGGAGGCAATGCGCTCCGGGGAGTCGTAGTGTTACCCTTTTTGTTTCCAATCGCTCTGTTTTACAAGTAGATATACATCTGTTGAAGCGGTTTTGATACATGCAGGTTATCGAAATGTAACAGATGTTATGTGCTCATTCACGTCGTTGTCACACCTTCGTAGCCCCCTGCCCATACCTTTGCGGCGGAAAGAAAAAAGATAAGAAGGTATGGGTAAAAACAGATTATTAGCGATTGTTTTAGGATTCATTTTTACACTTCGAGTGCTGGGTGCTCCGGCTACCGGCTCGATTACGGGAACCGTAAAGGACAAGAAGAGCGGCGAGGCCATCATCGGCGCCACCATCCAGGTAGAGAACACCTCGATAGCTGCGGCTACCGATATAGACGGGAACTTCGCGCTGAAGAGCGTGGCCGGTAGTCAGGTGATTGTCTGCCGCTATCTCTCGTACAAGACGGCCCGGATACCGGTCGAGGTAGTTGCCGGACAGAGTGCTGCTCCGCTGGTAATCGAGCTCGAAGAGGACGGGGTTGCCCTGCAAGAGGTGATGGTCTCGACCTACCGGCGCAACGACACCGAGACGTCGCTCATCGAGGGGATGAAGGCCCAGGTGCAGGTGGCGAGCGGTATCTCGTCGCAGCAGATAGCCAAGACGCTCGACCGCGATGCCTCCGAGGTGGTGAAGCGCGTGCCGGGCATTTCGATTCTCGACGACCGCTTTGTGGTGGTGCGGGGATTGGCCCAACGCTACAACAACGTGTGGATCAACGGCAACACGGCTCCGAGTCTGGAGTCGGACAGCCGGGTCTTCTCGTTCGACATGCTGCCCAGTTCGCAAATCGAAAACATGATTATCTATAAGTCGCCGGCTCCCGAAATTCCGGCCGACTTTGCCGGCGGTTTCATACGCATCACTACCAAGAGCCTGCCGCTGCGCAACTCGGTGCAGGTGAACTACACCACCGGGTTCAATACCAGTACACAGTTTACCGACACCCGGCTCAACCCCGGCAGCTCGACCGACTGGCTGGGCTTCGACTTGAGCAAACGTCCCCTCTCGAGCAGCATGCCTTCGCACATGGATGTGGCCGGCAGCAACCCCGACGAGGTGACGCGGCTGACCCGTTCGTTCAACTCCGACTGGCGGGTGAAGAGCTACATTCCCATGCCCGACCAGCGGCTGTCGCTCACCGTCAACCGGCGGTTCGACACCGAAGGGGGCACCGAGATAGGCATGACCACCTTCATCAATTACAGCAACACCTACAAGACGATACAGGATATTGTCAACGCCCGGTTCGGCGTCTACTCGTCGGAGGCCGACAAGCCGGTCTACCTCGACGACTATATCGACAACCAATACTCCAACGACGTGCGGGTAGGGGCCATGCACAACTGGTCGTTTGTCTTCAGCGACCGCAACAAAATCGAGTTCCGCAACCTCTTCAACATGCTGGGTAAAAACCGCCTGACCGAACGTACCGGCGAGCGCAACATCAGCAGCCCCTACTACCGCGAAGAGACCGAGATGCTCTACCAGTCGCGTCTCACCTACCTGGGGCAGCTGGCCGGCAACCACTTCCTCGACGAGCACAAGCTGCACTCCCTGTCGTGGAACGTAGGCTACAGCTACGCCTACAAAACCGAGCCCGACCGACGCATCATCGTCAACCAAGCCGGTATGAGCGAGGGCACCGACGTGTCGCAACTGAAGGTGGGCAACGAGGAGATTTCGCGCTACTTCCAGTCGCTCAGCGACCACCTCTTCTCGGGAAGTGTCGATTACAAGGGCACGGTCGATCTGGGCTCTATCCGCTCGACCGTCAAGGGCGGCCTGATGGGCGAATACCGCACCCGCAGCTACACCCCCCGCGAGTTTGTCTACCGCTACGACAACCTCACCGTGGCCGAGCGCCAGGAGTATCTCTACCTGCCTTACGAAGAGATGATGAGCGATGCCTGGCTGAGTGCCGACAAGGTCTACATCGACGAAATCACCCAGAAGACCAACGCCTACGAAGCCACCAACCTCTACGGTGCCGGCTACGGAGCCATCGAGCTGCCGCTGGGCCAATTCAACATCTACGCCGGGTTGCGCCTCGAGTATAACCGACTGCGCCTCACCCGCGACAAGTCGATGTCGGCCACGCAAACCCTGCTGACCAGTCGCGACTACGTCGACCTCGACCTGTTGCCCTCGGTCAACGCCACCTACAACTTCAACGAGCAGCACCTGTTGCGGCTCGCCTACGGCCGCTCGCTCAACCGGGCCGAGTTCCGCGAGGTGTCGCCGGCCGTCTACTACGACTTCGACCTCTTCAACGAAATCGGCGGTAACGAAAATCTGAAGACCTGCAAGATCGACAACCTCGATTTCCGCTACGAGTTCTATCCCGCCCGGGGCGAGATGGTGAGTGTAGGGCTCTTCTACAAACATTTCGAGAACCCCATCGAATGGACCTTCATCGACATGGGCGGTACCCTGCGCTACAACTACGAGAATGCCCTCTCGGCCCAGAGTCTGGGTGCCGAGGTAGAGATACGCAAGAGCCTCGACTTCATCGGGATGCGCAACTTCAGCCTGCTGTTCAACGCCACGCTCATCAAGAGCAATGTGCGGTTCGACGAGTCGGGCATCATCAAGACCGAAGACCGCCCCATGCAGGGCCAGTCGCCCTACATCATCAACGCCGGGTTGTACTACCAGAACGAGAAGTGGGGCCTGATGTCGTCGCTCCTTTACAACCGCCTGGGCAAGCGCATCATCGGTATCGGCAAGTCGAACAGCACCACCCACGACGTGAGTGTGAACATACCCGATACCTACGAGATGCCCCGCAACAGCCTCGACTTCACCATCTCCAAAAAGCTGGGTAAGCTCATCGAGCTGAAGGCCGGCGTGAAGGATATACTGGCCGAGAAGGTGGTCTACAAGCAGTTCCCGCAGTTCTACGATGCCGCCGGTCAGTTGCAGGAGCGCGAGCAGGTGACGAAATCGTATCGTCCGGGCCGTGCGGTGAGTGTGGGTATCACCTTCAATTTCTAATCTCGAAAAAAGATAACTTTTCTATTATACTAACCAAAAAGAAAATCAAATGAAAAAGCTATTCAAAACGATTGCCTTCGTATGTTTGGCAGCCATGACCGTAGTAAGTTGTAATGAGAATAACGACGAACCCGTTGTTCCGGCCGGTTCGAGCTACGACCTGGGCGATGGTTCCGATGCCTATGAGATTTCGTCGGACATGACTTTGACCTATCCCAATACCTATAACCTGCGCGGGTTCGTATATGTAACCGAGGGGGCTACCCTCACCATCGAGCCGGGTGTGGTTATCAAGGGTGAGAAAGAATCCAAGGCTACCCTGATTGTAGAGCGGGGCGGCAAACTCATTGCCGAGGGCACGAAAGAGCGTCCTATCGTCTTCACGTCGGCCCAGGCTCCGGGCAGCCGCAAACCGGGCGACTGGGGCGGTATCATCCTGCTGGGTAAAGCCAAAAACAACAAGGGCGAGCAGACCATCGAGGGCGGCGTGCGCAGCAAGCACGGCGGTAACGACGATGCCGACAACTCGGGTGTGCTGAAGTATGTACGTTGCGAGTTTGCCGGTATCGAGTACTCGGTCGACAACGAAATCAACGCCATCACCTTCGGGTCGGTCGGCAGCGGTACGACGGTCGATTATGTACAGGTTTCCTACTCGGGCGACGACTCTTACGAGTGGTTCGGCGGCGACGTCAACTGCAAGCACCTGGTAGCTCTGGGAACCTGGGACGACGACTTCGATACCGACAACGGTTTCTCGGGCCGCCTGCAGTTCCTGGCAGCCGTACGCGACCCGAAAATCGGTGACAAGTCGGCCTCCAACGGTTTCGAATCGGACAACTGCAGCGACGCCGCTACCATCGAGCCTTACACCTCGTGCGTATTCTCCAACGTCTCGATGTTCGGCCCCGTTGTCGATCCCGCCAACTACACCGATGAAGCCGGCGTGAACGGCAGCAACACCGATGCCCACTTCCAGGCTGCCATGCACCTGCGCCGCAACACCCAGTTGAGAGTGTTCAACTCGGTATTTGCCGGATTCCCCATCGGTCTCATCATCGAGAACGACAAGAACTCCACGACGCAAGACTTTGCCACGGCCGGGAAACTGGTGGTAGAGAACTGCCTCTTTGCCGGTATGGTCAAGAATTTCCAGGATGCCCAGTACTGGGAGAACAACACGCCCTACAGCCCCACCGACAACGGTGCTTTTGCCGACAGCTACTTCAACCGGGCCGACGGCAAGAACCACGCCTATGCCGCTATTGCCGACCTCAAGCTGCAGGGCAACCCCCAAAACCTCACGGGCTTCAATATGATACCTTCGCAGGAGAGCCCGCTGGTAAGCCAGGCTGCCGACTGGAGCAACCCGCTGGTAGCTTCGGGTTTCGAACAGGTTTCGTACATCGGTGCCTTCTCGCCCAGCGAAACGGCCGACAACAACTGGATGACCGGCTGGACCAACATGGATCCCCAGAACACGGTCTATTGATACAACACAATCTGATTTAACTGAACACAATCTAATACGGTCGGGCCTGTGCCCCGGGCTCGACACTTGAAGGGTTAGCAATAACCGGGAACATAAAGGGTTCTATCGTCGCTCTCTCGGAGGGCAGGATAGAGCCCTTTTTCGTGTACCGTCTGTCCGGAGGGGGCTTGTCGGGAGCAGGGAGAAACGGCTCCCGGACGTATATCTATACGGCGAGGGGGATAGACCGGTGGTTCGGCCTATCCCCCTCGTGGTATGGAGTGAGAACTTTCGCTATTTCAAGTAGGGTTGCAATACCTCTTTCCACACCAGATAGGCATCGCCCAGCAGGTGCAGCCCGTCGTTGGTGTAGGCGGGGTCGAGGTCGTTCGAGCCGGGGGCCGTGAGGTGCGAATAGAGGTCGATATAGGTGCACTGCTCGGCGGCGGCCAGTTGCTCGAGCCGCTGGTTTATCTCGACGATCTGCGGCTCCTTGCCCGCGAGTTTGCGGTACTGCCCGAACGAGTTGTTGATGGGCAGCATACTCTGTATGTAGAGCTGCGTGGCGGGGCTGTCGTGGCGTATCTTGCGCACGATTTGGGCGATGTTGCCCACGATGCTGTCGGTCGAGAGGTCGTGCGACACGTCGTTGATGCCGATCATCAGGAAAATCTTGGCCGGTTTTCCCTGCACGATGGGCTCGAGGCGGTCGTAGACCCCCATGGCCACGTCGGAACTGATGCCCCGGTTCTTGACGTTGGGGTTGTCGAGCAGTTCGTGCCACTCGCAGCCGTTGGTGATGCTGTTGCCCAGGAAGATGATGTCGTCGCTGTCGACCGGCAACTTCTCGAAGAGCGTGGCCCGCTGGTAGTAGAAGAGGTTGTAGTGGTAGACCTCTTGTGCCGACAGGGCCGTGGCCCCCGCGAGCGATAGCAGCAGAAGGAGCGGAATCTTTTTCATGGGGCTGTGCGGTTTATTTGTCGGGATTTTCGGCGTGATAGGCATCGACGGCTTTCTTGACCGAGCCGTGCAGGAGCAGCAGCCGTTTGGCGTGCTCGTAGTCCATGCCCAGCTCTTCGGATACCATGCGGGTACCGCGGTCTACCAGCTTCTGGTTCGAGAGCTGCATGTTGACCATGCGGTTGCCCTTGACCCGTCCCAACTGAATCATCACCGAGGTGGTAATCATGTTGAGAATCATCTTTTGTCCCGTGCCCGATTTCATGCGCGAGCTGCCGGTTACATACTCGGGACCCACAATCATCTCGATAGGCACGTCGGCCTCGTGCGAGATGGGCGAGTCGGGGTTGCTCGAGATGGAGCCGGTGAGGATGCCGTGCTCGCGGGCAGCCCGCAGGGCGCCGATGACGTAGGGGGTAGTACCCGATGCGGCGATGCCGATGACGGTGTCTTTGGTGTTGATGTGATGCTCCTGCAACTCTTCCCAGCCGCGGTTCATGTCGTCCTCGGCATTCTCGACCGGGTTGCGCAGGGCGGTGTCGCCGCCGGCAATGAGCCCGATGACCAGCGTGGGGGGCATGCCGAACGTGGGGGGAATCTCCGAAGCGTCGAGTACACCCAGCCGTCCGCTGGTGCCGGCACCCATGTAGAAGATGCGGCCGCCCTGTTTCATGCGGGGTACGATTTGGGTGACGAGTTTCTCGATTTGGGGGATGGCCTTTTGTACGGCCAGGGCTACCTTCTGGTCTTCGGTGTTGATCTCTTCCAGAATCTCACGGACCGATTTTTTTTCGAGGTTGTCGTATAGAGACGGTTGCTCGGTGATTTTCACGAATGCCATAGCGATTGCGTTTTATAGGGTTGAATGATATTCGACAAGACCCTCCATGGGGCTTTTGATAATGGTGCCCAGCTCGATTTGCAGGGCGTTGGCGGCCTCCTCGAGCACCTCCTTGTAGTAGTAGGCGATGGAGCCGATGAAGTGCACCTTCACGTTTTTGTAGTCGTACTGCATGACGTTGCGGGTGAAAAAGTTCTTGAAGCCGTTGAGCACGATGCGGTGGATGCAGGGCTCCTCGATATTCTCGATGAGGAAGGGCGAAACCGAAGCCAGGAAGCGGTTGGGGAAAGGTTTCTTGTAAACCCGGTCGAGAATCTCCTTGGGGGTGAGGTCGAAGCGTTTGAAAAACTTCTCCTTCAGCTCGGGGGTAAGCTGGTTCTTGAGGCAGTCGCCCACCAGCAGCTTGCCCAGTACGGCGCCGCTGCCTTCGTCGCCCAGGATGTAGCCCAGAGGCGATATGTTGTCGACAATCTCTTTGCCGTCGTAGTAGCACGAGTTCGAGCCGGTGCCCATGATGCAGGCGATGCCCGGCTTGTGGCCGCACAGGCTGCGGGCGGCGGCCAGCAGGTCGCTGCCTATCTCGATGTGAGCGTCGGGTATGTGGCGGGCAATGGCCTGCTCGACGATAGCATTCTTCTCGGGGAAGGCACAGCCTGCGCCGTAGAAGTAGACGGCATCGATTTTCAATCCCTCGAGGTGAGGCATGAGTTTGTCTTTGACTACGAGGCTGATTTCCTCCTCGGTCTGGAAAAACGGGTTGGTACCCTCGGTAGTAATTCGTTTGACGGGAGTTCCCTGGTTTACTACACACCAGTCGGTTTTGGTTGAACCGCTATCTGCTATAATAATCATATCTTTATATATATTTTCTTTTTATACAAAACATATCCTACGAGCCAGTTTACCCCGATGAAGAGCAGGGCGAAGATGAGCGAGGCGAAGGTCTCGTCGCCAAACAGGGGTACGAGCCACTCGTTGTAGATGACCCCCTTCAGCGTCATGGCCGTGCCGCCGTAGGTGACGTAGATGTTGCCCAGGAGGATGCTCAGCACGCCGCCCAGCACATACATGAACAGGGGGTTGATGCCGAAGGCTTCGAAGAAGCGGCTCCACCTTTTGTAGCCTTTGATGTCGATAATCCAGATGAGCAGGGCCAGCGCACTGGCGGCGAGCCCGCAGGTGGTGAGGGCGAAGGTGGGCGACCATATCTTTTTGCTGATGGGGCAGCCATACTCGAGCAGCAGGCCCGCAAAGGTGAGTATGGTACCGGCGATGAAGAGGTTTTGCATGCGCACGGCATTGTCTTTGGTGTGCATGATGAGGCCTCCGCAGAATACGCCTATCAGCACGTGGCATATCGACGGGATGGTGCTGAGCAGACCTTCGGGGTCGAAGGCCAGGCCGCTGTCGTGATACATGTGGTTGGTACCCAGCACGGCGCGGTCGACTACCGAGATGATGTTATCTTCGGAGAACTCGAATCCCCGGCCCGTAACCAGCACGACAAAGTAGGCCAGCAGGGTCACGATGACGATGTGCGGGATATACTTGTGCTTGACCAGCAGCGACACGAAGGCGGCCACGCCGTAGCAGATGGCCAGACGGGGCATCACGCCCAGGATGCGCAGGTGATCGAAGTTCCACATCGACCGGCCCAGACGCTCGAGCCACGGCAGCGACTCTTCGCCCAGTTGGTGATAGTTGCGCATGGTCAACCCGAACCACGCGATGGCCAAGCCGATGGCAAAGATGACAATCGTGCGGCGAATGATTTTCCAGGCCACCGGCCCCGATAGTTTGAAATCGAACTTCCGCAGCGACATGTAGGTCGATATACCCATGATGAACATGAAGAAGGGGAAGACGAGGTCGGTAGGGGTGAGCCCTATCCACTCGGCGTGCTCCAGCGGGGCATAGATGTGACCCCATGAGCCGGGGTTGTTGACCATAATCATACCGGCTATGGTGATGCCTCGCAGGATGTCGAGCGAGAGGAGCCGTTTGCTGGGTGGGTTGTTCATGGCGTTTTTCTTTTATTTTTTAGGGGTTGTACATTGGTCTACCAGATAGACGATCGAGAGGTAGGGAATGCCTGAGTTGGTGGTCAGTCCTATCTCGCAGGTGCGGCTGTTGGAGTAGCCGGTCTTTACGCCGGCTTTCTCGAGTTGGGGTTTCAGCTTGCGCAGGGCGTAGGCGTTGACCTCGGGGTGCGTGAAGCCGCGGTCGCCGGCAAATCCGCAGCAGCCCACCTCGTCGGGTACGACGACGTGGCGCGAGCAGAGCCGGGCCAGCTCGACGAGCATGTTGCCCAGGTTCATCTTCCGCATCGAGCAGGTGATGTGCACGGCGATGGGGGCGTCGATGGGGGTGAATTGCAGCTTGTCGCGCAAGAAGGTGTAGATGAACTCTACCGGTTCGTAGAGTTTGACGCGGGTCATCACCTCGCGCATGCGGTGCAGGCAGGGGCTCTGGTCGCACAGCACGGGGTAGCGCCCCTCGTGGCTGGCTTCGTAGAGAGCATCTTCCAGTTCGGTCGACTTGCGGTCGGCAATATCGCGCATGCCTTTGCTCTCCCAGATGGTACCGCAGCAAAGGTTCTTCATGTTCTTGGGGAAGATGACTTCGTAGCCAGCCTTTTGCAGCAGGGCTACGGTCTTGTCGATAAGTGGCGTGGGGTCGGGCGAGTTTTTGGCCGGGCCCATGGTCTGGTTGATGCAGCTGGGGAAGTAGACTACCTTCAGCGGTTCGGCATGTTGTTGTATCGTGTGCGGACGGTAGGGTTTGGGCATGGCCGGGGTCCACAGCGGCAGGCCCATGCGGTGCAGCGTGCGGCCTACGGCGCTCATCGATTTGTCGCCCAGCAGGGAGTGTGCCACATTGGCCAGGTAGAGCACCGGACGGATGCTGGCTTTGGTACCGGCAAAGTGGTTGGCTACCCAGTCGCCGGTTTTGTAGCCCAGGCTTCCGGCGGGCAGGCTCTCTTCGCGCAGGTCGTGGGTGAGGTCGCCCACGCTGATTCCCATCGGGCACGACATGGAGCAGAGTCCGTCGCCGGCGCAGGTGGCGTTGCCCAGATATTTGTATTGTTTCAGCAGGGTGTGCATGCGCGCCTGACTCTCGGCGTCGGCCAGGTGGCTCAACCGGGAGATTTCACGCCGGATGACGATGCGTTGGCGCGACGAGAGCGAGAAGCCGCAGGTGAGGCAGTTGACCTCGCAGAAGCCGCACTCGATGCAACGGTCTACGTGGGCGTTGGTGAGCGGCATGGGTTTGAAGTTCTTCAGGTGGCAGCGCGGGTCGTCGTTGAAGATGACACCGGGGTTGAGCAACCCCTTGGGGTCGAAGAGCTTTTTGACGGCCTTCATGTAGCCGAATGCCTTTTCGCCCCACTCGTATTTGACGAAGGGAGCCATGTTGCGGCCCGTGCCGTGTTCGGCCTTGAGCGAGCCGTCGTATTTGTCGACCACGAGGCTCTTCACCTCGTCCATCAGTCGCTCGTAGCGGGCCACCTGTTCGGGCGTGTCGAACGACTGGCTGATGATGAAGTGGTAGTTACCCTCCAGAGCATGGCCGTAGATGCAGGCATCGTCGTAGCCGTTCTCTTCGAGCAGGGCCTGCAGGTCGGCAGTAGCCTCGGGCAGGTCGTTGATGGGGAAGGCCACATCCTCGATGAGTACGGTGGTGCCCAGTTGGCGGGTGCCGCCTACCGAGGGGAAGATGCCCGAGCGGATGGCCCAGTATTTCGAGTACTCCTCGGGCTTGTCGGTGAAGTGTATGGGTGTGGCCGTCTGGAAGGGGGCCAGTATCTTTTTGATGGCCTCGATGTTGGCCTGGAGCTCTTCGGGCGAGTCGGCCTTGGTCTCGGTGAGCACGGCGGTGAGCCCTGTGCCGGTGGTGTCGCCCACCGAGGCGAGCGACTTCTTGTCGAGCATCTCGGCACTGAATACCGGGCCCTGTTTCATGGCCACGACGGCGTGGCAAGCCTCCTTGATGTCGTTGAAATAGAGCATGGCGCTGGCCGAGCAGGGGTAGTCGTGCTCGGTCTTCATCGTCACTTCGGAGAGGAAGGCGAGCGTACCTTCCGAGCCCACCATGAGGTGAGCGATGAGGTCGAACGGGTCGTCGTAGGTGACGAAGGGGAGCAGGTTGAGGCCGGTCACGTTTTTGATGGAGTATTTCCGGCGGATGCGCTCGCTCAGGGTCTGGTCGGCCCGGATGTCGTCGCGCAGCTCGACGAGCCGTTTCAAGAAGTCGGGGTGGCTCTGCTCAAAAGCCTGTCGGCTGGCGGGATCGCCCGTGTCGAGGCGAGTCCCGTCGGCCAGGACGATTTTGGCCGACAGCAGCTCCTTGTCGCTGTTGGCATGGGTGCCGCAGTTCATGCCCGAGGCGTTGTTCATCACAATGCCTCCTACCATGGCCGATTTTACCGAGGCGGGGTCGGGTGCGAATTTTCTGCCATAGGGTTTCAATATTTCATTCACACGGGCCCCGATGATGCCGGGCTGGAGCGTGATGCGCGTATGGTCGTCCGAGATGGCGTATTGTTCCCAGTTCTTGCCGGCAACAATCAGTATCGAGTCGCTTATGCTCTGTCCCGAGAGCGAGGTCCCGGCAGCTCTGAAAGTTACCGGCAAGGCATACTTGTCGGCCAGGGCCAGCAGCCGGGCCACCTCAGCCTCGTTTTTCGATCGGATTACGATCTGAGGGATAAGGCGATAAAATCCGGCATCGGTACCCCACGCCAGCAGGCGCAGTTCGTCGGTGTAGATACGGTCTTGGGGAATGAATGTCCCGACCTCTTTCAGATAAGCGTTGTACTTTTGATCTTTCATCTCGGTCTGTTACTTGGTGTTACTTATAAAGATAGTATTTGCGTGACAATTTCTTGAAGCTCTCTACATCTTTATACCAGTAGTCCTTGATGTCGTCGAAGCGGTAGTTCTTGGAGAACCGCTCGCGTATCTGGTTGCTGCCGCACACCTTGTCGAACATGTCGAAACGCTTTTCGGTTTCGGGCCCGAAAGCCTTCTTGTCGGGGTACATGGCAGCCAGCTCCTGCAAGATGTAGAACTGGACCTCGGAGAGGCGAGCCTTCCGATAGTCGAGGATGTGCACTTGTACTCCCTGCAAGTGTTCGCCCTGCCCGAAAGCGTAGAAGGGCTTCAGGTGTATGGGGCGGAACTTGATGCCCGGCAACTCGAGCGCGTTCATGCGGTCGGCCAGCTTCTCGGCGTCGATCCACTGGGCGGCAAACATCTGGAACGGAATGGTGTACCCCACGCCTATCGACAGATAGGGCAACTCGCCTACGATACCCGACAGGGGGTAGAAGTAGGCCGAGTGGGGGTGCGGAATATGGGGCGACGAGGGTATCCATTGCAGCCCCGTCTGGGCATAGTCCATATTGCGTTTCCAGTGTTTCATGGGTACGACCGTGAGCTTGCAGTCCTTGGCCAACATGTGTTCGCCCACCAGCATGCGAGCCAGCTCGCCGCAGGTGAGTCCGTAGACGTAGGGAATCTTGAACTGGCTCACGAAGGAGAAGTAGCCGTCCTCGACGATGTTGCCTTCGACCTTCTCGCCCCCGATGGGGTTGGGACGGTCGAGCACGACAAACTCGATGCCGTTTTCGGCGGCAGCCTCCATGGCTACCCCCATGGTGCTGATGTAGGTGAACGAGCGGCAGCCTATGTCTTGGATGTCATAGACGAGCACATCGATGCCCTTGAGCATCTCGGGGGTAGGTTTGCGGGTCTTCCCGTACAGCGAATAGACGGGCAGTCCGGTCGAGGGATCGGTCGAGTTCTCTACCTTGTCGCCGGCATGCACGTCGCCGCGCACACCGTGTTCGGGACCGTAGAGGGCTACCAGATTGACGTTGGGAGCTTCAAACAGGATATCGATGGTCGATTTCAGCGAATTGTCCACCCCCGTAGGGTTGGTGATGAGACCGACTCTTTTCCCCTCCAGTATCTTGAAGTTATCTTTTTTCAGAACCTCGATTCCTGTCATTGTTTTCTGTGCACTCAATCCTCCTGCAAAAATTGCAATCAGGCACAAAATTATATACTTTTTTAATGTCATAGACTTTCTTTTTGCTATTTTGTTACTGTTTCATTTTCGTTTGCATCCTTCTTGCCGTAGTTGGGGTCGATTTTGATGAAGGCACACACGGCGATGGTGGCGGCGCAGCAAATCATTACCCAGTAGAAGAAGTGTTTATACCCGATGAGCTCTTGCAGCCAACCGGCAGCCATGCCCGGCAACATCATGCCCAGAGCCATGAAGGCGGTACAGATGGCATAGTGGGCGGTCTTGTGCTCGCCGTCGGAGAAGTAGATGAGGTAGAGCATGTAGGCGGTGAAGCCGAAGCCGTAGCCAAACTGCTCGATGAAGACGCAGAGGTTGATGATGAAGAGACTGTCGGGCTGGTAGTAGCTGAGGTAGACAAAGGTGGCGCAGGTGAGCGAGATGCTCCAGGCCATGGGCCAGAGCCATTTGCGCAGGCCGCCTTTGGCTGCTACGATACCGCCGATGATACCGCCGATGGTGAGGCCCAGGATGCCGATGGTACCGTAGACCAGACCTACCTGGCCGGTGGTCAGACCCAGACCGCCCAGCTCTTTGGGGTCGAGCAAGAAGGGGTTGATGAGTTTCACCAGCTGTGCCTCGGGCAGACGGTAGAGCAGCATGAAGAGGACGGCCACCCATACCTGTTTCTTCTTGAAGAAGGTGACGAAGGTGGCGAAGAACTCCTTGAAGATGTTCGAGGCGGTAGCCTCGCATACGGCCCGGTCGGAAGCGGGTTTGGGCAGAATGTATTTGTGATACAGGCAGATGGCGATGAAGAAACCGGCCAGTACGAAGAAGGTGATGGACCAGGCCAGGGCGATGTTGCCCGAGGTCGACTCGAACGAAGCCGACGAAGCCTCTTTCAGTTTCGGGTCTACCTGTATGGTGATGTAGGCGGGTTTGTTCCAGTTGTCGGCGTTGAACTCGATGCGGTCGCCCTGAGTGAGGAAGATACTCTGGTCGCCCGTTTTGTGCACGGTGTTGAGTACCACCTTTTCGCCGGGTTTGGGTTGTTGCGAGAGGCATACCTTGATGACCCCGATGTTGCCGGTGAGCTGGTGTTGGGTGCGCTCGCGGTTTTCACCGAAGGTGTTCTTGATGAAGAGCTCGAACTTGCTGAGCTCCTGACCCTTTGCGGCGGTGCTGCTCTGGGTCGTGGCGGCCGTCTCGGGAGCGGCGAAGCCGTTGGCGATGTTCTGTTGTTTTACCCAGGCATTTACCGAGTCGACTTGGGCGGGATTGGCCGCGGTACCTATCTCGAGCACGGCAGGCGTGGCCACGAAGTGCATCTCGTCGTTGTTGCTGTCGGTCACGTAGTCGGTCGAGGGGAGGGCGATTTCACTGGCATACTGCGGGCCGGCCTTCACCTCGAGCGACAGAGGGGTAAGGCCCGTGTTCGACTCGAGCAGTCCGGCCAGAATCACCAGCAATCCCTGCCCGGCGATGGTGGCCACCCGATAGAAGGTGCTGCGGATGCCCACATACATGGCCTGGTCGTGGGTGTCGAGGGCCAGCATGTAGAAACCGTCGGCCGCAATGTCGTGCGTAGCCGAGCTGAAGGCCACCAGCCAGAAAATGGCCAGCGTAATCTGGAAGAAGTGCGGCGCGGGAATGGTGAATGCGATGCCGGCCAGGCCTGCGCCCACGAGCATCTGCATGGTCACTACCCACCACCGTTTGGTTTTCAACAGGTCGATGAAGGGGCTCCAGAAGGGTTTGATGACCCACGGCAGGTAGAGCCAACTGGTGTAGAGGGCGATGTCGGTATTGGAGATTCCCAGTCGTTTGTACATGATGACCGAGATGGTCATCACAGCCACATAGGGCAGCCCCTGCGCAAAGTATAGCGTAGGAATCCAGGCCCAGGGCGATGTCTTTTTCTGCGAATTCATGGTTTATGTGTTAATAGAGTTTTTCAATGGTTGCTCCCGCGAAATAGTGCAGGAGGATGTGTCGGTAGTCGTATCCCTGCTCGCCCATGACGGCGGCGCCTATCTGGCAGAGTCCTACGCCGTGGCCCCAGCCGGCACCTCGCAGCACGAAGCGTTGCGGTATGCCGTCGACCACCTCCTCGCGCTCGACGATGAAGGCCGAGCTGTACAGGTGCGAGGGCGAGAGGGTGCGGCGTATCTCCAGCTCCTTGCCGATGGTGAGGGTCTGTCGTGTGCCCTGTATCTGCAGGCGGATGAGCCGACCCGAGGTGCCCCGCTCAATGGGTTTCAGGTCGACAATCTGGCCGAAGTCGATGCCCGATTTCTCCCGGATGAGTGCCGCCAGCTCCTGTTGGGTGTAGGCCACGCTCCAGCGGTAGAAGTCGGTCGTCTCCTGGTCGTAGTTGTTGAGTACCTGCGAGAGCACCCGTTTGTCGGTGGTGTTGCAGAAGGCCTCGGGCGATTCGCAAATCCAGCGGCGGGCATTCTCCTCGACGGTCAGGTCGGGGAAGTCGTGCTCGTTGCGGTCGTCGCGCAGGGCGACGAGGTAGGGAAAGTCGCGGTTTTCCCAGCACGAAGAGAAGCGCTCCATCACGCCGCCGCAACACTTCGAGAAGCGGGCGTCGCATATCTGGCCGTCGTAGGTGAGTATCTCGCCCCGGGTGGCCTCGATGGCCTGCCCCACGATGGGGGTCGATTCGCGGGTGATGCCCTGGTAGCGCTGGCAGTGGTCGTCGGCGCAGACGTCGAAGCGGTCGTGGTCCTCCCGGTCGTACCAGCGGATGAGCTCGTGATCGGTGCGGAAGCACGAGACGGGTTTCTGCCCGGCCAGCGCCTTGTTCTTCTGTATTTGAGCCAGCAGCCAACTGCGGGAGATGACGGCGTGCGACTTGAGCAGCTCGAGCGAGGCGGTGGCGCTCATCTCCGACGAGATGACGCTGAGCAGATACTCTTCGATGCCCAGCTCGTTGATGGCGGTGAGGCGGTCGCCCTCGACAATCAGCTTCAGGGCTCCCCTGAAGGTCTGGTCTTCGCGGCGCTCCCAGTGGAATTTTACCCCTATGGTCACCCCCTTGAGGCAGAACGAGTGGTCGGCCTCCTGCGGGGTGAAGAGGAGCTGGTCGTACAATCCGCCGTTCCAGCCGATGCGCCCCTGCTCGATGCGGGCCGTTTGGGCCCCTTCGACCGGGTGGCCGCCCTGCAGATAGGTGCCGTTGAGGACGAACTCGATGGTTTCGCCCGACATGATTCCTACGGTTACCGATGGCTCTTTCATGGCTGTGCTATTTGAGTTTTTGGGCTATTTGGTTCATTTTCTCCCGGTCGAGGCATACCTCGGCGAGTATCTGGGCCAGGTCGTCGGCCGTGATTTTCTCGAAATCTTTCTCGAGCGGGGTGATGAATACACCACCCATATCGACCGATGCGGGGCTGAGCAGGATGTTGTCGTCGCCCTCGGCAAAGTAGCACGAGGGGCGATGCTGGGCCCGCGGGAAGATGGCGACCGACCAGCGGTCGGTGTCGTACCAGGCGAGCACGTTCATCATGGGCTCCGTTTCGTCGGGTTTCACCTCGAGCGTCTGGTAGAGCTTGTCGAAGAGGGCCCGGGCGTCGTCGGCCCCGGTGGCTTCGATGAGGAAGAAGGGGCAGATGTACTCCTCGACCAGACTCAGCCGGGCCGAGCCCTGGGTAATCACCGGCGTGCGGTGGCAGGAGGCTACCACGTCGCACAGCGGCAGGAAACCTTTGTTGCCGGCCTGGAAGTGGGCGTGGTCGGGAGCCGAGGCTCCGCATTTGGGTCCGTTGTAGAAGAGCACGAAGTCGTCGGCCTCGCGAGCCAGACGCAGCATGTCGCCGAACCGGCTGCCGATGAGTTGCGGCGTGTGTCGGTTGACCGGGATGGTGAAGTGCTTGGGGAAGATGGGGAAGGGGTTGATGAGCCACGTGTACTCCCCGTCGGGCAGCCCGTGCTGTACCTCGGGCCGGTTCTCGACGCAGAGGAAACACTTGCGCTCCTTCAACGATTTCGTGTCGACCTTGGCCGCCGACGAAACGATGCGGGCCGGGTTGAACTGCACCTTGACCGTGCAGCCCCCCAGCGGTATCTCCTTGACCCGTACCGACTCCAGTGCCTGGTAGTTGTTGCGGGCCGAATCCCACACGGCGAGCTGGTCGTCGAGCAGGCGTTCGATATGTTTCGATGTCAGTTCCATACCGGTTTATTTTTTATTCATGGCCACCCGGGCTTGCAGCTCCCAGGTGCGGATGCGGTCTTTGTAGAGGTTGTTGGCGTTCATCTTCTCGATGCTGAGCGAGGCGTCGGAGTTGTCGTCCCAGCGGCGGCACAGGTATACCACGTCGTAGACGCGGCCTATCTGGTAGCGGCGCGAGATGTTCAGACCCAGGGCGTAGTCTTCGCCGTAGCTGGTGTTGGGCACCTTCACCTTGCGCAGAAGCGGGGTGTAGAAGGCACGCGGAGCACCCAGGCCATTGATGCGCAGGGCGTTGTTGCGGCCGTTTTCGGGGGTCCACTCCTTGTGGTCGATGATGCCCGGGGCAATCATGTTCATGTGGAAGTCGGTCATCATGTAGGTACCTACCACCATGCCGCAGTTCTGCTCGTAGAAGGCGTTGACCATGGTTTGCAGGGTGTACTCGTCCTTGTAGACGTCGTCGCTGTCGAGCTGCACGGCAAACTTGCCGCACTTGGGGTGATGCACGCCCAGGTTCCAGCAGCCGCCTATGCCCAGGTCGTTGCGCTCGGGAATGAGGTGGACGACCCGCTCGTCGGCCGCAAAGCGGTCGATGGCCTCGGTGGTGCCGTCGGTCGAGTGGTTGTCGATGATGATGAGGTTGAATTTGAAGTTGGTCTGCTGCTTCAGTACCGACTCAATGGCATCGGCAATGGTGCGTACGCGGTTGCGCACGGGAATGATGACCGAAGCCTCGTATTCGAAGTTACCCTCGTCGAAGGCAATCTTCTCGAAACGGGGCTCGAGGTATCCACCGATGGCCTTGAGGTGCTCGGTGCAGGCGGCCTCCATCTCAATCTGTACGCCCCGGTTCTTGGGGTCGACGTAGTCGAAAATCTTCTCGCCGCTCTTGCGGTTGTCGTTCTCGACTTCGGAGTAGAGATACTCGTTGATGTGTACCAGCGAAGCCTTTTGCGACAGCTTCAGACGCAGGTCGTAGAGACCGGCAAACTGGAAGTCGGTGGTCATGCGCGAGGCGGCCTCCCGGAAGGCGGCGGCGTTGAAGAGCAGCAGCGACCCGAAGTTGAAGTCGTCGCGCAGACTGCCGTACTGGTAGTCGATGACGGGGGCCTTCTCCTGTTTACCGTCGGTCACGTGGTACGAGTCGGCGTAGGCCATGCCGGCCTGGGAGTCGTCGGCGATGCGCACCATGCGCTCGAGGGCGAAGTAGCCCAGTTCGAGGGTGGTGTATTTGGTGTAGAGTAGGGTGTAGTCGGCATCGCTGCGGTCGGCTATCGCGTGCAGCGTGGCCGAGGCGTTGAGGCTGGTTACCGGCAGAAGTTCACACCCCTCTACCGCTTCTTGATTCTTTTCGGTGGCGAGCAGGTAGATGCTCTTCACATGTTCGCAGGCCCGCAGCCCTTTTACGGTTTCGCTTACCTGAGCCTGGCTCGAGAAAGGAATGAAACAGTTGATTGTTTTCATAACTGGAGTTTTATTTTTGTTTATTCGTTTTATAATCGATGACAAGCAGCCCTATCTCGCCGCCGGTGGCGGTGAAGAGGCAACGCTCTTTCGAGAGGGGCACGAGGGTGCTGATGAGCGAGTTGCCCACCTTGTGCTTCCACAATACCCGGCCGGTGCGGGCGTCGAGGCCGAACATGAGTCCGTTTTTGGTGCTGCCGAAGACCACGCCATCTTTCTCGACGGGCATCGAGGGGGCGTGTTCGTAGCCGAAGCCCACGTTCGAGGCCCACAGCTTTTGCGGGTGGTCGGCGGTAGCCGAGTAGCAGACCACGCTGTCGTTCATCGTCTTGCTGTAGATGCGGCGGTTGTCTTCCGACAAACCGATGGTCTCGCGCACCATCGACTCTTTGGTGCGCCACACGGTGGCCCCGGTGCGGACGTCGATAGCCGAGAGCACCCGCTCGGGGTCGGCCACGAACACCTTGCCGTGGGCACCTACGGGCCATACGGCAGCGGCCGAGTAGAATTTGCCCGGTTTGCCGTCGTGCCACTTCCACACTTCACGGCCGGTTTTCAGGTCGAGGGCATAGAGGTTCTTGTCCCACGCCCCGAATATGACGAGCCCGTCGTAGACGAGCGGTTTGGTTTCGATGTATCCGGCCACCCCTTCGTAGGTCCAGACGACTTGCCCCGAGTGGAGGTCGATGGCTCTGAAGCAGTGGTCGCTGCCACCGATATAGGCTACCCCCTTGTGCAGGGTCACGGCGCCCAGCACGGGGGCGTCGGTCTGGACTTTCCACAGCAGTCGGCCGGTGGTGGCGTCGAGTCCGTAGATACACATGTCGGCCGAGCCGAATACCACCACGTTGTCGTCGGCCGCGGGGGTGCCCACGATGCGCATGCCGCTCTTGAACCGCCACAGCTCCTTGCCGTCGGCGAGGGCGTAGCAGGCGAGGGTGCCCGAGTCGTCGCCCACGTAGACCTTGCGGTCCCAGCAGGCGGGCGAGGAGAATATCTCATAGCCGCACTTGACCAGCCACTGCTCCTTGACCTGGGGATACTCGAGGTTCACCGAGTAGTCGGGGCGGGGATAGCCGGCGTTGCTTTTGTCGAAGTTGGGGCCGGTCATGGTGTAGCCTCCCCGGCGCACCGGTTCCCGGCCTATCTGCTGTTCGTAGATGAGGATGGAGTCGGGGGTCACCTCGCAGAGCGAGTAGCCGCCGACGGGGGCTTTGTCGCGCAGGTTCGACCGGCAGAGAATGCCGGGTATGCCGTCGTATTTCAGATTCAGGTATTGGTGGTAGTGGCCGCCCATGATGAGGCGGATGTTGTAGGGACGGATGGCGTCGGTCACGTCGTACCAGTTGTCGACGTCGCCCGGCTGGAGGGGATAGTGAGTGACAATGATGACAGGCTTCTCCGGACCGGCGGCACTCAGTTCGCGCTTGAGCCAGTCGATGTCCTGCGGAGCCACGTGGCCGTCGGCCATGCGGATGATGGGACCCGAGTTCATGCCCAGGAAGAGCACGCCGTCGTGCTCGAACCGGAACCGCTCGCGGCCGAAGATGCGGGCGAAATCGGTTACCCCCGACTCGCTCCACTTCGTTTCGTGGTTGCCCGGCACGATGTAGTAGGGAACCTCGAGCCGGTCGAGCAGCGACTTGACCACCTCCATGGAGCGGCGGTCGCCCAGGTTGGTGATGTCGCCCGAGACGATGGCAAAGTCGATACCGGGTGTCGCGTTGATCTGGTCGACCGATCGGGCCAGGTCGTTGCAGGGCAGTGAGTCGCCGGCGGTGATGTGGATGTCGGTGAGGAAGGCAAACTTGAAGTCGGCCGCCTGACTGCCAATGACCAGCAGGAGAAGGGAGAGTGAGAGGAGAAATCGTTTCATGGGTTGTTTATCGGTCGTTTGAGTTTTCGTTGAAGGTAGAGAGTATGGCATTCATGAGCGCGTCGCGTTGGACTTCGCTTTTGATAGTCTCGAAGGGGTAGCCCAGCACGCAGGTGCTGTATGTATCGCCCCGGTAGAAGATGCCGGCGCTGATGTTGTTCTCGCCATAGCGCTGTATGGTGTAGCTGCCCTTGCCGAAGGGTTCGATGCCGTCGGGCGACTCTACGGCGTAGCACTGGGCGTTGGGGGTGTGGTAATACTCGAAGTCGAGCTTGCCGAAGCGGGCAAAGGGCGAGGCTGCCGGTTTCACCCGACCGCTCACCGAGGCTTGCCCGGTGCGCCAGGTGTAGTGCAGCACTTGGTTGGCAAACTGCTGTCCCAGCGTGTCGGCCTCGTGGTTGTCCCACAGGTCGGTACCTACGTAGGCCCCCGAGACGAAGAGGTTGCCGCCCCCGTTGCAGTAGCGGGTGATGGCCTCGCGCAGCGGCCGGTCGAAGGTCTTGAAGGCGTAGCCGCTGGTGCCCCGGCCCATCGTGACCTGTTTCTCCTTGCCGAGTATGAGGTCGGCCATGCGGTAGCGACTCGGGTCGACAAGCTGCTCGGCTACGGCCTCGTCGCTGGTCGAGACAAAGGAGTATCCGGCCCGCACAATCGAGCGGCCATGCAGGTAGGGATAGTCGAAGGTGTTGCCGGCGATGACCTGCGTTTCGTAGTCGGCGCGGCTGGCACCGAAGCCCGGGTCGTCATCGTCGCGCCAGGGGATATGGCGGCGGAACTCGTATTGTTCGCCTATGTAGTTGATGTCGCAGAGGTAGGGCACCCCGAAGTCTTTGCGGGTGTCGAAGCCCGCCGTGATGGTGTCGACCTCGAAGCTGTCGGGGCCGCTGATGCGGTCGAATCCGTTGATAACCAGCACGACTTCCTTCTCGTTGGAGGCGCGGCAGAGCGACAGCGTCTCGGAGGGGAAGCTCTCGCCGCCCCGGTTCACGGCGGTAACGCGGAAGCTGTAGATCGAGTCGGGTCGTATGGTCAGCGTGCAGGTGGTGTCGCTCACCAGGGTGCCGGCATCGAAAGCCCCGTTGCCCACCCGGGTGTAGACGATGTAGCGGTCGGGGGTGGCGGTCGGCTCGAGCGAGTCGGTCACGGCACGCCAGGCGAGGCGTATCTGGTTCGCCCCGGTAAACTCGGTGCGCAGGTGGCTCACCGGCAGGGGTTGCACGGTGTAGTCGTAGCCGTTTTGTGCGGCGATGAACTTCAAGATGCCTTTATAGACGGCCCGGGCCACGACGAAGCGGAAGCGTGGGTCGAGGCCGTAGCGCATGTCGGCAAAGTTCTGGTGCGAGAGCAACTCGAGCAGCATGGTGGGTACCTCGGGCACGCGGGCTTCGAAGTACGACTTGTTCCACATGCCCCGGCGGCTCCATTGGGGTTCGTAGGTGCGGCGTATGTCGTCGGTCACTTGCGACAGCACGGCGTCGGTGAGGTAGCGCGATACTTGCCGCGGCACGTCGTGGATGTAGACTTTGCGCTCTTTCCCGGTGAAGTAGATGCCCAGGCTGCCGATAATCGAGTCGTTGAGGGTGGTGCCGGCATCGGAGTGGAAGGCAAAGGCCAGGTCTATCGGCACGTTCAGGCCCGTGCTGTCGGGCAGTACCGACGAGCCTCCGGCCAGGTAGTTGACCCACTCTCCCCGGCATTTGTAGTCGTCGACATAGTCGTTTTCGCCCTGGGTGGGCGAGTAGACCGAAGCCGGGAATCCGGCCCATTGCAGCCAGTAGCGGGCCGCTTCGGTGAAGCGGGGGTATCCGCTGGACTGGTCGGTATAGTCGATAGCGGCCAGGGTGGGGTTGCTCTCGATGCGCGAGGGGTTCACCCGGCGGGCTATGTTGCCGTAGCCACCGCCTATCTTCACGGCATCGGCCGTGACGGTGCGTCCCTTTTCACGGGCCAGGTTGCTCAACTCGATACGGGCCTCCCGGCCCCCCTCGAAGTCGAAGTGCCCCAGATAGATCCAGGTGCCGCCGCCCATGGTCTGGTTGACGTGGAATTGCGATTTACCCCCTTTGTGATATACGGTGTAGAGAGCGTCGTCGGTGCTGTTTTTGACCGTGTGATAGGCCACGTAGACGGCATATCGGCCCCCCTCGGGAATCGTGGCGTGCCAGCAGGCCCGTATCTCCTTGTGCGGGTCGGTGGTGGTGTGGGTCTGGCGGAAGCTCCCGTCGGTAAAGGGGTTCTGAAAATCGGTATAGACTTGTTGCCGGTGGGCGAATCCGATGTCGCCCTCCTTCCAGCGCTCTTTCCCGGCCGAGGTTTCGCGATAGGTGGCCGGGTTGTCGTTGTCGGCAATGAGTTCGTGCCCGTTGGTATCGCGCTCACGGGGCGAGAAGACGTAGGCTCCCGCCTGCTCGAGCATGGGGGTGAGGAAGGGCATGACGTAGCTCTGGGTATAGAGGTCTTCTACGGTCTGGAAGATACGGGCGCGCTGCCACTCCCAGCGGTCGAGCGACTGCTCGAAGTAGAACCCGTGGCTCTGCCACAGGGCGATGTGGCGGTTGAGCAGCCCCCGGTCGGGGGTGTAGAGGCGGTTTACCGGCTCGACGATGGGTCGGTGACACTTGACGGCAAAGCGCTTGTGATTCTCGGCAAAGGGGATGAGTCGGCTGATTTCGTAACCACCGGCGTAGATGGCCAGCTTCTTGTGTCTCAGATTCTTGGGGAGGATGGAGCGCACGGTGTCATAGGCCCGTTTGACCAGCTCCTCGCGGAACGGCAGATAAGAAAACTCGTCGTTCATGACGATGACGAGGCGGTTGCCCTTCTGTTGCGAGAGCGATTTCAGCTTGATTTCGCCGATGCCGAGATGCTGGGGCTTGAGCGAGGCGAGTGCCTGCTCGACGGTCGGCTCCAGATTGCGGGCATGTGTGGGGCCGAGCAGGACTGCTATGAGGATAAGCAGGAAGATATAGCGTTTCTCTTTCATGTTTTTCGAATGGATCAATTCGGTTATTTTCCGCTCCTCTTGTCGGGTAGCTCCGATTTGGGCCGTGCCAAAGAGCCACCGTCGGTGTCGGCGGGCAAAAACTATCTTTTTAGTTAATACAAATATAGGTATATTTTGATTTCGGGAACATATATTTAGTATTTTTTAATATGAATTTCCCTCCGTTTGTGAACGAAAAAAAATATGCAGAATCGAGGGTGTCGGTTCTGCATAGCTATGAGGTGCGGAAGTGGTTGAAGCTTATCCGTAAATCGAGTGGTACTCGATAAGTCCCCGCATGGGGCTCTTCTCGGTCTTTTCGATATTGAGTCCGAAATCTTTAGCCACCAGGTCGAGGATGTCGGCGTAGGTGTAGGCGAGATTTCCCATGAAGAAGACCGGGTATGACTTGTAGTCGTACTGGATGATGTTGCGCTGGAAGAACCGCATCAACTCTTCGTAGACCAGGTTGAACGCGTATTTGTTGTCGAGGTGGTCTTTGAGGAAGTAGGAGAAGGTCGACAGCGACCGGTTAGGGAAGGGGTGGTTGTAGATCGAGTCGAGAATCTCGTCGGGGGTGACTTTGAACTTCTCGTAGAAGGCGTCGCACAACTCTTTGGGAGCCAGATTTTTGAGGTAGTCGCTCAGGAAGCGGCGGCCCATGGCGGCCCCACTGCCCTCGTCGCCCAGAATGTAGCCGGCCGACCGTACGTTTTTGATGATGCGCTCACCGTCGTAGAGGCACGAGTTGGAGCCTGTACCCAAGATACAGGCGATACCCGGTTTGTCGATGAGCATACCGCGGGCGGCAGCCAACAGGTCGCTCTCGGCCGAGATGGGGGTCTTGAACTGGGCTACCAGCGAGGCCTCGAGTATGTTTTTCTTGTCGAGGTTGGCACATCCGGCGCCGTAGAAATAGACCCGCTCCCATCTTTTCTTGAAGAAGGCTTCGGGCAGGTTGAGCCGTATGCTGTGACTGATCTCTCTACGTGTCTGAAAGAAGGGGTTTATACCTTCGGTAAAACTCCTTTCTACCACATTTTTCCCGTCGACGAGAACCCATTCCGTAGTGGTGGAACCACTTTCTGCTATAATCTTCATAAATCCAAAATCTTGATAATGGTGTTTTCTGGTATCACTCCATTAAATTAAAAAAGAGCCTGTAAGTCCTTGCCTGTGATTATGCTGGTCCTTGCATCGCTACTCTGTTGCTTATACATCACAAAGATAAAATTTCTTTCGACATTTTCCAAAAGGAATGCTTATTTTTTATATAAAGTACCAAATTTCTGTTAAAACCTAATGGGTGAACGAGGCTGCATATCCGGCGGGAATGCCGGAGTATGCAGCCTCGCGGGAGGTAATAAATGAACTAATGAACAATCAATACCGGGTAGCAGAAGTTGTGGTCGGCGGCTCTGATCTGGAGCAGGTAGGTACCGGCGGGGATACCCGTGACGTCGAGCACGGCTTCGGTGCCTGTGGCTACACAGCTACCGGCCAGGTTGTAGAGGGCTACGCGTTGCACGGGAGCCTCGGACTGGATGTGCAGCAGGTCGGTGGCCGGGTTGGGGTATACCTGAATCGAGGCCGAGGTGGCTACGGACTGGATACCCGACGAGGTGTAGGCCAGCATGTTGTCGAGGTAGAAGCTGCCCGAGTTGGAGAAGAAGGGGCCCTTGCGCACCACCTTGATGCCGCTCACCCGGTAGCTCTTGCCGGGGGTGAGCTGGTCGAGACGGGCCTCGCGGAATTGCCAGCCGCGGAAGTCGATGTTGGTGAGCAGCACCTCCCGGGTGTCGTCGCCCGACGAGAGTTGCAGCCAGATTTCGTCGCAGGCCAGGTCGCCATAGATGTGCATGCCTATGGTCTGGGTGTTGTCGACGGTGGCACCACCGGCAAAGGTGGCATCGGTCGGGTAGAAGGCATAGGCCTCGTTGGCGTTGAAGGTGTAGGTGAAGTTGTAGCCGGCACTGCCGAAGAGGGCTTGCGAGGTCGAGCGGACCGCCTTGGCTGTGGACACGCCGCTGCTTTGTGCTGCGTCGTAGGTGATGCGGTCGGCCGTCTCGAAGTCCTCGATGGGGGCGTCGTTGTGGCGCACGTCGCCGGCGGTGAAGTTAATCACGATGGGGTCGATGACGGGCAGACTGTTGACGTCGCTCAGCGAGGCATCGATTCGCAACTGATACTCCTGACCCTGAACCAGGTCGGAAGCGGTGGTGAAATAGTAGTTGCCGTAGACGTCGCCCAGCTGGTTGTACTTGGCCGAGCGCAGGTTGATGCTCACCTCGTTGCCCTCGTTGTCGTAGAGCTTGATGAGGTTGCGGATGTCGACGGCATCGAGCACGTTGTCGAACCGCACCTCGAGGGTCGGTTTCGTGTAGTGAACCACGCCACCATCGGCCGGGCTGGAGGCCAGCAGCTTCAACTGGTTGCGGCCCTGGGTGAGGAAGGAGAACGAGAAGTCCTCTTCCATCGACAGGTTACCCGGGTGTTTGGCGCTCTTGTCGATGGTCACGGTGTAGCGCGTAGCCACTTCGTAGGGACGGTTGGGGGTGAATACCATGCGGTATTGCGAGTCTTCGAAGGTGATTTCGCCCTCGACGGCCGGCTCGATAGAGAAGGCTTCGCGTACCGACTCTACATCCATATCCCAGTTGAAGTTGATGACGATGGGGGTGGTGCAGTTGATGCTGTCGGTTTCGCTCTCCATCATGGGGCTGTACGAGAGCACCTCGGGCGGCGTGCTTCTCACGCGGTCCATGGCGACGTTGGTATAGCTTATGGTGTTGGCCGTAACGGTGACGTCGATGGTCTGTTCGTAGTGGTCATCGGCCACTACTTTCAACTGGTAGTTGCCGGGAGCCAGGTCGCGGAACATGTATACGCCGTTGAAATAGGGGTCGGTCGTGTAGGTGATGTTGTTGGGCAGCAGGGTGACGGTGGCACCGCACAGGGGCACCTGCTTGTCGCGGCCGTGCTGTACGTACGACTCGGTGCGGGTCATGCGGCTGTCGTATACGACACCGGCAATGTGGCCGGTCGTGAAGCCGTCGGTATTGAAATACTCCATCACCGCCTTGGCAAAGTGCCAGGCCTCGATGTATTTGTAGTCCATGTTGAGCAGACGGTAGGTCTCGGGCACATAGTCGTGGTACGAACCCTCCGAGAGGAATCCCGTGACGGTGAGGTTACGCAGCACGCCCAGGCCGGCGTTGTTCCAGTCGGGGTAGAAATCCCAGTCGCCCACTACGTATTCACTGGTTTGCGTCCAGTAGGTGACCTGGTTTTCGATGAGGTGCTTGAACAGAATCTTGGCCACCACCTTGTCTTCGGGTTTGGCCGGATTCTCGGTGTATCCCTTGAAGAGCATCATGGGGAAGTTGACCCGGTTGCTGGTGCCGGTGGCGTTGCTGTGAATCGAGAAGAAGAGGTCGGCATCGAATTCGTTGGCCTCGCGGCTGATGGTGTTCAGGTTGAGGTCGTCTTCGGTGCGGTTCAGCACGCGCGACATGGCCACGGTAGCCCCCTGGCCTTCGAGCAGTTCGCGCAGCATGAGCCCCTTGTGGAGGTTCGACGAAGATTCCCAGAAGCCCAGCGTATCGCCCTGGGCAAAGGGTGCGACGGCTACGTTGCGGTCGTCCGAGTCCCAGCCTCCGTGGCCGGGGTTGATGTAGATTCTCAGGCCTGTCATGTCTTTGGCTTGCAGACCGAGACAGCCCACGAGGGCTATGACGAGTATATAGAGTTTTTTCATGGCAGCGTTTTTATTTCGTGATGTTTAATTCCAGCATAAAGAGTTTGCCTTCGGGGGTGTTGTACACGATTTTACCGGCAGCGGCCGAGGGGTTCATGCCCATCTCGTCGGGGGCGGTGAGGTTGTGTACCTGGCGGTTGTGGCGGTCGAGCAGCACGATTTGCGAGGCGGTGTACTGGTGGCCGTCGTCGGTGGTGCGGGCAGCGGCTACGAAATCGTTGCCGTACCAGGCGGGGGCTTCGAAGTCGCCCAGTTCGGCCAGTACCTTACCGTCGAGGTCGAGCACGACTACCCCTTTGCCGATGGCATAGGTGGCAATCTTGGTGCCGTCGGGCGAGAGGGTGGTCCACAAGTAGCTGCGCACCTGATTGCCGTAGGGGCGCAACACCCGCGAGGTTTTGCCGTCGCATACGACGATGGTACCCTCTTGAGCTACCGAGTAGACGTAGAGGCTGTTGATGCGGGCGCCTACGCTCTTGAACAGTTTGTTGCCGGCAAATACGGCCATGCCTCCGGCGATGGCGGCCGGGCGCTTCAGGTCGCGGGTGGGGGCTATGAGCTGGCGTTCGCTCTTCTGGTCGAGGTTATACTCCGAGAGCGAACGGAGCTTCTGTCCGCCCACCGTGCTTTGCTGCCGGTAGTAGATGGCCGAGCCGTCGGTGCTGAATACCGGGTCGAAACCGGCCCCGGCCGAGAAGCTCACCACCTGGCTGTTGCCGGTCGTGAAGTCGAGCACTTTTAGTCCGGTGTAGTCGGACGAGGTATAGGCCATTTTACTGCCGTCGGGACTGAGCACCGGGAAATAGGCGGCTCCTCCCTCGGGGGTTACCTCGGTGTGGCGGGTAACCGATACGTTTTGTGCCGAGAGCGTGGCAGCGCACGCCAACAGGGCTATGGTCAATTTCATTTTCATGGTGTATGATTTTTGGATTTTATTGTACGACAATTTTGTTGACAAAGTTCCCGTGGGGCGTCTGTACGGCGACGATGTAGACGTCGGGGGTCAACGAACCGGCATCGATGGTACCCGGTCGGTCGATGGTCTGTTCCAGCACGAGGGCACCGTTGCGGTCGTATATCCGCACGAGGCTTCCCGGTGCGATGGCTTCACCCTCGAGGCAGAAGGTGCCGTCGGTCACGGGGTTGGGATAGAGTGTGAGGTTGCGGTCGCCGGCTATCGCCTCGATACCGCTCACTACCCCGTTGTAGACGAGGCTGAACTCCTTGAGGTCAATCTTGTAGGCCTGTCCGCTGGTGGTCCCGGAGGTGTTGATGTAGAACTTGATGTAGTTCAGGGTGATGGGGAATCCGCCGCGATTGTTCTCGCCGGTGATTTGGACTGAGGGGATGGCAATGAGGTAGTCGCTGTTGGTCTCCAGGCCTTCGTATTCGAGGTATTGCTCCTTGTCACCGTTGGCCTTGCAGGCAATCTGTATCTTCGAGAGAGGTATCTCGCTGTGGATGAGCAGCCGTATGGTATCGGGGATGCTGTAGAGCGTGACGCTCTTGTCCATCTCGACGTAGGGCTGGCGGCCCGATTTGTAGGTGAATGCCAGCGTGCCGGCTCCGTTACCTGCCGGGGTGACCGTGGCGTCGGTGATGGCACTGATGGCCTTGGTGGTCCAGCCGGTGAAGTCGTCGGCCGGGATGCGGGGCGACTGCGGAATCTCTACGGTCACATCCATGGAGCCGCTAAAGTCGCCTATCGAACCGGTGATGCGGGTCTGCCCGTTCTGGAGTCCGGTGAGTACACCCCCTTCGATTTGGCAGACGGTGGGATCGTCGATGCTCCAGGTGAGCGAGGCCGGGTCGTAGGTGTAGGTATTCTCGCCGATGGTCGAGATGACCTCGATGGGATAGGGGTGAGCCTTGTCGGCCAGCACGGCGCTGTTCTTCATGGCTATTTCGGTAGCCTTGACGGTCACCTTGATTTCGCCCGTAGCGTTGCCCGAGGTGACGTGCAGGATGCCCGTAGTAGCCTGGGGCGCGGCATAGAAGCGTTTGCCGTCGTCCGAGACGGTTCCCAGCGAGGGGTCGCAACTGAGGGTGTAGTCGGCCACTTGCGTATCGACCAGCACGCCATACTGGTTATAACCCAGAATGGTAGGTTCGAAGCAGGCATAGGCCGGAATCTCGAGGTTGTAGTGGTCGAAAGCCAGGTGGGTGAGGTTTTCGTCGTCGGGGGCGTTGGTGAATATCATGAAGCCGTTCGATACCGGGCGCTCCTTGCCGTCGGCCGGATTGTTCACGAGGCTGCCCCGCAGCATCATCTGGGCCGAACCGCCGGCGTCCATATTGGCCACGTTCCAGGCCCCGGCCTGTTTCAGAATGTAGCACATGGTGGCGGTATTGCAACCTACCGAAGTGCTCGACTTGTAGTCGATGACGATGAGGTAGAGCGTCTTGCCGTCTTGCGACATGCCTATGCCCGTGCGCGAGTAGGTCTGCGAGTTGTAGGTCTCGTTTTCATTTCGGGGGGTAAGCTGGCCCTCGCGCATCACCAGGGCGTTGCCGGTGAGCATCTGGCGGGCCATGGGTACCAGACTGTCGGTGCGGGTTTTGATGGAGGTGCTTATGGTCACCTGGTCGCCTACCTGGAGCTTGTTCAGGAAGTCGGCTCCCGTGCCTGCACCCGAGAGGGCATACTCGGCCCCTTCGAGCTGGGTGCCGCCCGTGCCCGGTACGATGCGGGTCACGACACACTTCACCTCTTTGTTGGAACCCCAGGTCTCGCCTTCGACAGGTTCGACGATGACATCGACGCCGTCGATGTAGCTTTCGGTCTCACCCGTAAAGTGGTTGTAGAGCACAATTTCGTTTTCGTTGCGGATGCGGTTAATCTCGGCGATGGCAAAGCTCTCGTTGGCGGCGTTGGTCACCCGGGCTTCGAAATAGATGTCGTCGATCCACATCTTCTTCTCCTCGTCGAGCATCACGAACGCAATCTCTTGCAGCCGCTCGATGCCTTCGCCGCGGTTGGCGCGGTTCCAGTTGTTGGGCTCGGTGGCAAACTCTCCGTTCACCATACAACCGCTGTGCGGCTGGCCCAGGAGGTCGTCCATGCCCTGTCCCGAGACAATCCAGAAGTTGCCGTTTACCGACCCGATGGTACGGTGCCCCGGCGTGGAGAGGCGTGTGTAGGCCTGGGTCATGGCCTCGGTCGTACCGGCATGGTCTTTGCCGATGAAGGTATTTACGTCGTTGTAGGGATTGTTGAGGTCGATGGTGAGGGTGTAGACGTCGAGGGGATACTCGGGCATGTGCATGCGCACATACTGCACACCCGGGCCCACCGAACGGCACTCGAGCGTATCGACCTGTTTCGCTACACCGGCGATGTTGATGGTGGCGTTTGCACCGGCTCCGCAGAAGAGCGACAAAGCGCCTATCAGGATTACTTTTTTCATAACAGTTCAGATTGTTTAAGCAGGTTATTTTACTATCAGTTTGGCGGTGTCGACCTGCTGGTCACGAACGATTTGCAGCAGGTAGTTGCCCGGTTGCAACCCGGCAACGGGCAGGGCCAGCGTACCGCTGTCGCAATGCCCGTAGTTGTGTACGGTGAGTAGCTTTCCGTTCAGGTCGTATACCCGAACCAGGACTTCGGTCGGTGTATCGATGTGCAGGAATACCTCCGATTGGCCGGCTCGGGCCGGATTGGGATAGACCCGCAGGGCTGCGGCGGTAGTGATGTCGTCGACACTCAGGGTAATGTGGTCGTAGACCAGGTCGAAGTTCTTGATGCGTATCTGGTACTTCTCGCCCGAAGTCTGCGACGAGGCGTCGAGGAAGAATTTGAGATACTGGAACTGCACGGGGTAGTTGCCCAGGTCTTCCTTGTCGTCGAGAAAATCGTTCATGGCTACCGTATAGGTGAAGTCTTCACCGGGGTTCACGGTAGGCCATTCCATGATTTGCGAGGTAGACATGAGGGCCCCGCTCATCGACATGGTAATCTTGGAGCAGCGGGTATTGCCTGTGTTGATGGTGATTTTGAAGGTGTCGGGCACACTGTACAGATTGAGGTTTTTGGCAATCTGTATGTAGGGTTGCCGTCCGCTTTTGTAGGTGTATTCGAGATTCGTTTCGCCATTGGCGGCGGGGACGAGCCGGGCATCGGTGATGGCCGAGATGCTGGTCACCTCCCAACCCGAGGTAAAGGCGTCGGCCGGCTGCGAGTGCGAGGTGGGAATCTCTACCTTCACCTTGAGCGAGCCGGTAAAGTCGTCGAGGTTGCCGGTGACGGTCGTCTCGCCGTTCTTGAGCCCCATCAGTACTCCGTCCGACAGGCTGCACACCGTGGGGTCGGCAACGCTCCACTGCGGAGTCGAGGGGTTGAGGGTGTAGGTCTTGTCGCCGATGGACGACGAGATTTCAATCGGGTACTCGCGGTAGCCGTCGAGGATGACCGAGTCGAGCCGCATGGCAAAATCGCTCTCCTGCAGAACTACATCCTTGGTGACCGATATGCCGTTGTAGGTAGCCGTGATGGTACCCTTGCCCGGCGTGCCGTAGGCCACGAAGGCATTGTGGTCGATATAGCCGATTTCGGGCGAACACGACAGGGTGTACTCCTGGAAGTCGGGGTCGACGATGAGGCCGTATTGGTTGTAGGCGGTTACCTGGGGCACAAAGCGGCAATAGACGGGCAGCGTGTAGTGCACCGGTTCAAATTCGAGGCGGGCCGGTACGCTGTCGACCGGCGCATTCGAAATGACCAGCACGCCGTTGCCCACGGCCCGCTCCTTGTTGTCGGAGGGGCGGTTGACAATCTGCTGGTTGATGACCATGGCCGACGAACCACCGCCGTCGAGGTTCACGGCATCGTTGGCTCCGACAGCCCGGAAGAGGTCGGCCAGCACGCTCATGGTGGCTCCGGCCGAATATCCGGCCCGGCGGCCGTCGACTACCATCAGGTAGACTTTGGTCTTGTCTTTCGAGATACCCATGCAGGTGCGCGGGTGCTCTTCGTCCCAAGCATCGACCAACTCGCCGTTTTTCATAATGATGTGGTCGCTGCCGCCCATCTGCTCCTTGATGTCGGTGAGCAGACCGGGAGTCGAGGCGAGGTCGGTCTTCAGGAATATCGATACCTCGTCGCCGGCCGAAAGGCCTTTGAGGAAGGTCTCGGCGCTACCTACGCCATAGAGTACGGCCCGTTGTTCGGGAATGGGCGATACGCCGGGATTGTCGAATATCGAGTCGACTACGCAGACGATTTCGCGGTTGGCCCCGAAGAAGAGTTCGCCGTCACGGGCACGCAGGATAGCCTTGGTGCCGCCGGTCGTGGCATGCGTCTCGGTGCCGTACGAATTGGTGTAGAGCAGCATGAAGTTGGCAGCTGTTTCGGGTTCCCACTCGAGGCGCTGCATGTTCACGGCGTGCAGCCGGTGGCTGTTGCCGCCTGAGCTGACGGTGCCGGAAAAGTTCACCCGGTCGATATAGGGTACCCGGTCGGGGGTGAGCACAAACGAGGCCCGCCCTACCGGGTTGGTCACACACTCGTTGCGACGGTATTGCCCGCTGCGGGGAATACCTATCTCGATGGGGTCGACATATTGGTAGAAGTCGCCGTTGGTAGCGGCCAGGACTTCGTGTCCCGGCCGCGTATTGCGGGCCGACATGCTCGAGGGAGTCTCTGTGGCCACTGCCTGGTCGCCGCTGAGACAGGTCTCTATATCGACGTAGGGGTTGGTGAGGTCGACCTCGACCACATGAAACTTCAGCGGGTAGGCTGGTACGTCGTAGAAGGCGTATTTCGTACCCGGGCCTATGTGGTGCGACTGTACGAGGGTATCGATCTGGTAGCTCGTCCCTCCTATGGTCAGACTCCAGCCCGGCAGAGCGATGGCCAGGGCTGCGGTCAGAAGCAGGCAGAGTCTCTTTTTCATAAGCGTGTCGTTTTGGATTCGGTTATCGGATAATCAGTTTTACCGTATCGGCCTGGTTGCCGCGACGGATGGTGAGCAGATAGGTGCCGCTGGCCAGATTGCCGGTAGGCAGAGCTATTTCGCCGGCCGGCATCAGACCCATCTCTACCCGGTTGAGCAGTTGGCCGCCCAGGTTGTAGAGCTCGCAGCTCACTTCGGCGCTCTCGGGAAGGGCGAAGTATACCTGTGCGTCGCCAGCCTTCACGGGGTTGGGATATACCCGCAGCAGCGAGGCCATCTCGGGATTCGATACGTTCACCGTGATGCCGTCGTAGATGAGCGAGAACTCCTTGAGCTTGAGGGCGTATTGGTTGCCGGCAGTCTGCGACGAACCGGTGATGAAGAGCTTCAAACTCTTGAAGATGACGGGGTAGTGCGACATGTCGCGGTAGTTTTCGAAATAGCCGTCCATGGGGATGGAGATGGCATAGTCGGTATTCTGGGGAATATCTTCAAACTCGGTGAGGGTCGAGGTCATCGAGGCATTCTCTTTCATCGTGAGCACCACTTTGTTTACCAGCGTTTCGCCCGTGTTGAGGATGATGCTCAAGCTGTCGGGGAGGCTGTACAGGGCAATATCCTTGGCCAGCTGCAGGTAGGGGGCGCGGCCCGAATTGAAGGTGTAGCGCAGTTCGGTACCTTCGGCTGTGGGGACGATGGCGATGTCTTTCAGAGCCGAGTTGGTGATTTCCCACGACGAGGCATCGGCAAAATTGTCGATGGGTATGTTGCGGTAGGCGGGTATCTGCACGGTCACGGCGAGGGTGTCGCGGAAATCGTCCTGTTGGCAGTAGACATAGGTCTTGCCGTTGGCCAACCCCTTCAGGTTACCGTTGGTTACGCTGCAGATGGCGGGGTCTTGTACCGTCCATTCGAAGGCTTCGGGAGCGATAATCATCGGCTCGTTGTTGACCAGCGAGGTCACCTCGATGGGGTATTCGTAGAGGCCGTCGTTGATGACCGAGTCGAGTCGGAGGGTGAGCCCTTCGGGTGCACCGATTACAATATCGACCGACGTTTCGGCGCCATTGTAGCTGGCATAGAGTTTGCCGCGGCCTTCGCCCGAGGCTACGAGGGTGGTATTGTCCTTGATATAGCCCAGCGACTCGTCGCAACGCAGGGTGACGCCGGTCACCTCGGTATTGATGAGGTAGCCATACTGGTTATATCCCATGAAGTGGGGGGTGAATACGCCATATTTGGGCAGTACGCAATACTCTTGTGTGCAGAGGATTTCGGCAATGTTGTTGTCGTCGGGAGCATTCGACACGACGAATATACCGTTGCTCACGGCCCGTTCGTGGCCGTCGCTGGGGCTGTTGACCAAGCCATACTGCTCGATGTACATACCGCTCGAACCGCCGCCGTCGAGGTTCATGCCGTCGGCTGCACCGGCCAGTTTGAGCATGTCGGCCATCTGTTTGGTGGTGGCCCCGTCGGAGTATCCGCTCTGGCGGCCGTCAACCACCAGCATATAGACTTTGCTGCGGTCGGCCGAGTAGCCGATCGAGGTTCTCGGGTGGAGTTCGGCCCAATCGGTATCGAGCACCTGGCCGTTGCCCAGAATCTTGCGGTCGCCGCCAATCATGCAGTTGATGTCGGGGTAGGTGCCGTCTTCGAGCTGGAGCAGCAGTTTCATCTCCAGTTCGTCGCCGGGTTGCAGGGTTTTGAGGAAATCGGCCGAAGCACCGTGTCCCGAGAGGACGGCTCCGTTTTCGGCAATCTCCATGTTACCGGCCGTACTGCCGGCTCCCGATACGACTATCTTCACGGCGCGGTTCAGCCCCCAGGTCTCGCCTTCGGCCAGACTCACGGGCACTTCGTAGCCGTAGGCGTTGGTGTGGGTATAGTGGCCTACATAGCGGTTGTAGAGTACCAACTGGTCGGTACCGCGCGAGCCGTTTACGCTATGGATGCCATAGGTGGCATTGTTGTAAGTAACCTGGCCGTAGAAGGTGACGAACGAGATGTAGCACTCGTCGTTGTGGGTAAATGCAGTTTGAGGACCCGACGATACGGGCACTTTGCCCAGTTGGCCTCCCGAGGCGAATCCGTGAACGGGAGTACCTATGGCACCCGAAGTGGCAAAGAAGTCGGCATTGGTGCCGGCAAAGTAGCGGCTGCCGGGCTGGCTTTTGCGGGCGGCCATGTTGGTGATGCCTTCGCAAGTGACAATCGAGTCGCGTCCCAGAACCGACTGGAACGATATGTAGGGGTTGGTAGCGTCTATTTCGAGATAGAAGGCCCGCATGTCTTTGGGCCCGGAGAAGTGTACATAGGTGTGATATGTGCCCGGGCCTACCTTGTAATGGGCCAGGGTATCGGCCGTGTAGGGACTACCGCCGATGGTTACCGTGCCTTTGGCGCTGAGCAGCAGAGGCAGCAGAGTAAATAGCAAGAGAAGGGTAAATATCTTTTTCATAAGGCAACCGAGTGAAGTGTAAGATTAAGATGCGATGTGAGCCGGCGATAAGTTTCGAACTGTCATGGTGGGCTTTCCCTTTTGTCGGCAGCTTATTTATCGGGGCGGAAATAAAAGGATTTAGAAAGTCTGTTTCGTATCGTAGTGGAAAGAGAAAGGGCGATATATATAAGAGATTTACATATACCGCCCTTCCCTTAAAAGTTATATTCTAAATGAGAGGTTTAGCACGAAGGGCTTATTTTACAACCACTTTCTGAACTTTTTGTACACCGTCAACAACGGCTTTTACTACGTAGATACCTTTCACGGCAGGAGCAGCCATCGACTCTACACCGTTGGCTTCCATAACTTTCTGACCGGCCAGGTTGTAAACCGTAGCGTCGGCAGCACCCGAGAATTGGATCATGTCGCCGTTTACGAATACTTTCACGTTGTCGGCAGCTACGCGGGCAACACCCGATTCGCTGTCTTCGTCGTAACCTTCGGGAGTCATTTTGTAAACAGCCGTACCGTTAGCTTCGGCATATACAGCGATGTAGGCTGCTTCGAGACCGTTACCGTCGGTTACTTTGGCGATACGAGGCAGGGCGGTACGAACGGCGTTCGAGTTGGCACCGATACCGTCGGCAGGAATCGTCCAGTAATAGGTTGCACCGGCAAACGTAGGACCTTCGCCCATTTCGATAATCTTCCAGGCTTGAGCCGGAGTTACTACGTTGTTCGAGATAACGTATGCACAGAAGGGTTTGTTGTTGAGAGTAAACTCGGCAACACCGTTGTTACCTACGTTTACGAGGGCACATTCCTCGGGAGCGTCATATACGCTTTCGATGAGCGAACCGCTCATGTCGTAGAGCGAAGCACCGCTGTTGAAACCGTCGAGGTAGAAGTAGTCGTTGTCAACGATAGCGATACGGGGACCTGTTCCGTTGTCGGCAGCCGATTCGGGAGCATATTTCTGGATTTCGATAACTTTGAAGGTGCAGCCGGCATAATCGCCCGTTTGCTCAATCAGTTGGCCGTCCTTGATGTCGCAACGGATAGCTACACTACCACTGCTGACGGGGAACATGACGATAGCGTCTTTCGTTACATCACCTTTTACAGCGAAGTAGTCAACGCGATAGCCATCGAGCAGACCTTGAGCGTTTTTGAGCTCCATTACCTTGGTGGGTTCGCCCGTTGCCATATCGATGGACCACAAGCCGATAGCCTCGCCACTCAGCGAAGTCGACATGTTGAACACGATTACGTGGCCGGCATCGTCAACCTGGATATCGTTGCACAGGAAGCCAGGCACTTTTTGCTCTTCCATGGGCGTCTTGTTGAACGTCGTGTCACCCGGAGCGTTGACAACCGTATCGACTTTGGTGTAAGCATAGCTTACTTTGAATTTTTCGGTATCGAACTTAACGTCTTTCTTGAAGTTACCCGTTTTCAGGTCATACACTTTGATGCCGGTGAAATCGCTTCTGTACGAATAGAGCACTTCGCCATTTCTTACCGTCATACCACGAGAGCGGTTACCACCTACCAATTCGTCCATGTTGTTGTTGGTAGCTACCGATTTCATCCACAGGTTCTCGATAGAATACCCATTCACCGGTTGATAAGTTGCAGGGTCTTGAGCAACCATCGGTGTTGCCATACATGCGGCAACGATCCCAAGTAATAATTTTTTCATGATAGATAAATTTAAATGAATAAATAATTTAAAAACTATATTGCATGAATCAATATATTTCAGTTGGTTATCGTATTAGTTTCAAAATCTCACGTTGCCCGTCGATGGTGACGATGAGGGCATATACCCCGCGGGGCAACAGGTCGAGTGCGATACGGTCGCCCTCGGCCACATTCTCCCGTTCGAATTGGGCGACAATCTGGCCCGACAGGTTGGCCACGTCGATAGCGATGCGTTGTGCCTGACGGCCCACAACGAGCGCCGCGCCGTTGCCCGAGATAACCTGGCATTTGCCTTCGCGCCGGGTGAGGTCAATGCCCGATGTGTTCTTATAGGTGAACGAGATGGTGTTGCAATATTCGGTTTCGCCGCCGGCATACTCCGAGCGAGCCCGCAGGTACCACACGCCGTCGGCCAGTCCTTCAAATTCGGTTTCGTAGACGAAGGCATCGACCGTCTGGCGCTTCACGTTGCGTACGGGCGAGAAGGTGTCGTCGGTATGCAGCTCGATGCGGAAGGTCTTGGCTGCCGGCTCTTCGGCCCAGCGCACTTGCAGGGTGGGCCCTTCGACCGTAGCTCCCTGGGTGGGGAAGAGGATGACGGGTACATCGGGTATTGCCTCTTCGGTAGTGAAGTAGGTCACGGGGCTGGTGTATTCGATGTCGCCGGCATAGGCCGTTACCCGGGCGTAGTATTTGGTGTTGCCTACCAATACTCCCTCGTTCAGCGTGGTGCTGTTGCTGCTGCTGCTGTACCGTTGGTCGAGCGTTACACCCATGGAGCGGAAGTCGTCGTAGGTGTTGATTTCGAGGCGGTATTCGGCAGCACCGGGATAGACGGTCCAGCTGATGGTGGGGGTTGTCGATACACTGGTGCTACCGCTCACGGGCGATTCGATTTCGAACGGTCCGCCGTTGAAGCTGTAGGTGGCCGACGTGGCGTCGGTGCAGTTGGCCTGACGGGTGCGAACTCGCCAGTAGTAGGTACCTTTCTCGAGGTCGGGGAGGTAGCTCGATGCAAACGAGTTGGTGGTTACCTCGCGCGAGAGGATAAGGTCGGCGAAGGCGTTGTCGCGGGCCACGTCGATGTAGTACGTGGCGTCGGCTACGCTGCTCCAGGTAAAGTCGAATGTGCCGATGGCCGACGCTCCGTCAGCCGGGCTGGTGAGCGATACGGCAGTGGCGTTGCCCACCGAGGCTCCCAGGAAGAGGGGGGCATATTCGTTGCCATAGCGGTCGACGATGGCCACGGCGTAGGTGTAGCCGGTGCGGCAGTCGGCAGGTATGGTGTAGCTGGTCTCGTAGGAGAGGCCCAGCAGGTAGCGGGCTTCGCGGCAGGCGGTAGCCTGGGAGGTACCTTCGGGCACGGCATAGATGGCGTAGCGCATGCCATTGACTCCGGTCCACGAGAGGGTGCCGTTGTTGTAGGCCATGTTGGAGACGAGACCGGGATTGGTCGTGGCCTTCCAACTGATGGCGGGCACGAGGGCGGGGTATTTGTAGACGTCGGAGCGCAAGAGCTCGAGCATGCCCGAGGTGTGGGTCACCTTGCGCATGTTGTAGAAGACGCTACCCGGGGCGCCGGTTTCGTCGAAGGTGCGGTTTACCTTGATTTGGTTCACCAGCTCCGAGCCTTTGAAAGCGGCGGTAGCCCCGTCGATGATATAGTTGTTCGCCCGGTTTTCTTGAGCGATAGTGCGTTCGATAGAGGAGAGCGATTGGGCAGGAACCCGTTCGCCGTTGAGCAGGAGTTGCCCGGCTTGAGCCGCGGTGCTGCGGTTGAGCGAAGGCATCTTGGCCGAGCTGAGGCTCGAGGCCGAATGGCTCGAATAGAAGTGGAGGCCGAACATGCGTACGATTTCGCTCCACCAGGCGGCAATCGTCGTGTAGTCGCTACTCGACCCGATGGTCCAGTAGATTTGCGGCGATATGTAGTCGATGGTACCTTCCTGAATCCAGGCCATGGGATCGCAGAAGATGTCGTTGTAGGCCCAGCCCGAACCGGCCGGGGTGGGGGTTACGCCGTATTTCTCGGCGATGGAGGCATCGGTGCACCACACGCCGGCGGGCGAGATGCCGAACCGCACGTAGGGTTTGGTCGATTGAATCATTTGGTATACCTGAGCAATGAGCTTGTTGACGTTTTGCCGACGCCAGTCGCCGCGCGAGAGGTTGTCGGGGTTCTGGGTCTGGTAGAGCTCGTTGTCCATGGCATCGGTCGTGCCCGACATGTAGAAGTAGTCGTCGAATACGACGCCGTCGATGTCGTAGTTTTCTACCACCTCCTCGATGATGGCGGTAATGTGGTCACGAACCTCTTGCATGGCGGGGTTGAGGATGGAGCCGCTACCCGAGTAGTCGAGCAGCCAGTCGGGGTGAGATTCGCGATAGTTGAGGGGAGTGCCGTCCCATTGGTTGAGCACGCTTTCGTAGCGGTAGGGGTTGAACCAGGCGTGAACCTCGATGCCGCGCTTGTGGCCTTCCTCGACGACAAACTCGAGAGGGTCGTATCCCGGGTCCATACCGCGGGTGGCCACCAGGTCGCTCGACCAGGGTTCGTAGGACGAACGATACATCGCGTCGCAACGGCCGCGCACCTGGAAGTAGACGGTGTTGCAGTTGGCCGCCTTCACCGAGTCGAGCAGCATGGTGAGCTCGTCTTTCTGCTTTTGTATCTGCTGGGTGTTACCGGTCTCGGTTATCAGGGTCGTTTGGGGCCAGGTGAGGCGCCATACGGTCGACAGCCAGAATGCACGCACCTCTTTCTTGGGCGCTTGTGCAAAAGTCGGGATAGCCATCCACAGGGCGAGGAGCACGATTGATATTTTGGCGATGTATTTCATTTAGCTATTGTTTTTTTATTGAATCCCGCCGGCCGGTGACGACCGGCGGGATGGGATTGTAGTCTATGTTTTCAGAACAGGTTCGACAGGTTGTCGTTCAGGGCAATGCCGTAGGGGCTTACACCCGATACGATGGTTTCGAGCTTTTTCGTGGCGGGGTTCCAGCGTTTGATACCCGAAGGCTCGGCGCTACCCTCGTCGGCACGCAGACCGAAGTAAACCGATCCGTCGCTGCTGTCGAGAACCATCTGGCATACGTCGACAAACTCGCCGGTGCTACCGTCGCTATCGGACTTGAAGCTGGCCACGAGGTATTTGTTGTCGGCTTTGGTGTTGGTCTTGGAGGCGTCGTTGGCGCTGATGTCGGCCATGGGCACGGCAAAGAGACCTTTGTCACGAATGATGGCGTAGAGTATCTGGTTGTTGGTGTCGATGACAAACGACTTCACGAACTCGTCGGGGAAGATGACGGCATAGGGAGGATTGCTGCCGCGGCTGATGTCGACGGTGCTGATGTCGCTGTCGGCAAAGCGGTAGATACCGCCACCGCCGTAGGTCTTGCCCCAGTACCAGAGGCCGTCGACCTTGGCGAAGCAGGCGTTCATGGCGCCATATTGCCAGGGGTTGCCGTAGTATTCGAGGCGGTTGTTCATCACGAAGTAATCGAACTTGGCGTCGCTGGTGTTGAGGGCGAGGTTGCGCTCGTTGACACCGATGCGGCGGATACCCGTGTTACGGTCGGCAAAGTAGAGCATCTCGCTGTCAATCCATCCGTAGAAGGGGTCGTTGAAAGCGGTGTTTCCTACGTTGGAGAGCACGGTTTCCATGCTGCTGCCATCCTTGGCTACGGCGGTGATTTTGCCGTCGCCGCGGTTATTCTCGGTATCGTTGATGTAGGTAAACTGAGTACCGCAGTCGAGTACGTAGAGAATGTCGTTGTGGAAGAGCAGGTTGAGGGGGTGAGCTCCCGATTTCACGCCCAGATCGAAAGGCGAGTTGCTGCTGCCCTCGGGCACGTTGTAGTCGAGCTTGTAGGCCATGATGTTACCGCTCTTGACGGCATAGTAGAGGGTCTTCGAAGCGTTGGGAGTACCCACCTGTACGTTGGCTTTCACGTCTTGCAGGGCGCGGCCGCCGAGCGTCGTCTTCAGGGTGATGGTTTGCGAACCGATGTTCTTGAAGGTGAGTCGGCCCGGATTTTCACCTACATACGTGTTGTCGGTGATTTCGGGGTGGTCGACCAGTGTAGTTCCTTCGGGCAGAATCCAGGTATATTCGGGTTGAGCCGAAGCAGCGGGGTTGCGCAGGGTTACCTCGAGGGTTACCTCTACATCGTTGATCACGCACACCGCGTCGTTCTCGGTCTTGGCGACGATGGTGGGTTTAATATCGTTGATGAGCAACGGGCGTGTGGTGAATTCTCCGCCCACGGTAAGTTTTACTTCATACTGTCCCGGCAGGTTGTAGGTGTGCGTGGGGTTGGGTTCGGTCGAGGTTTCGCCATCGCCGAACTCCCAAGTGCAGGCACCCGAGAGAGCCGAGGTATTGGTAAACTGTATCGTGGACCCTACCAGGTAGTCGAGTTCGTATCCTTCGTTGGTGACGCAGTAGGTAAAGGCTACATCGTCACTGGGATAAACATTGTAGGTGGGATCGTTTTCTACGCAGGCAGACAACGAGGCCAGCAAGACTACCGTCAAACCTATGTTTCTTAATGCTTTCATTGTTCTTTGCGTTTCTATTAGTTGACAGTAATGTTTTTAATATCGGTATTGCTCTTCACCCCTTTCGAGTCGGTCACTTGGAACCGGGCGGTGAGGGTGTAGGCACAGTTGTAGTTTACGCCATACTCCTTACCGTCGAAGAGCAGTTCGGGAGTGGTGAGACCGGCAACGATACCGTCGAGCGTAGCTTTGTTTTCGTCGGTGATGTTGTAGACGGTTTTACCTTCGGCATCGACCGATGTGGTGAAGAGAGCTTCATACTCCTCTTCGGTCATGCGCATGAACCCGTCGACCACAATCTTTTTCATGTTGCCATGATAGTCGGTGGCTATTTGCGTGGTGAGCGCGGCGCGGAAGTTGGTTTCGTACTCGCCGGGGAAGTAGGTCTGGAACAGGGTTTCGGTGAAATCGGTTCCGCCCACGTTGGCCCAGGTTACGCTGGCCCACGATGCCGATACGGGGAAGGTCGAGTCGAGTATGTAAGACGATTTGGCATCGTCCCACGATACGGTAGACGGGTCGAACTCCTTGACCAGGTGCGAGGCGACTACCTCGCTGCTCTCGGTCTCGGTGTAGGTGTAACTGATGTAGGGACAGGTAACGGCACGGGTGATGGTGCTGTTGACGCCATACCATACTTGGGCGCTCTCGACGGTGCTGCCGTCGGTGTAGTAATAGACTCTGAAGTCGAGTTCGCTACCGGCGTTGACGGCATCTTTCAGCTCCCAGTAGACATATGCGGTTTGTTGTCCCAGGTCTGCCCAATCGTTGATGGGGTCGTTGACTTCACACCCCGACAGTCCCACGATTGCCAGCAGCAGAGATGCTATTTTTACTTTATTTTTCATATCGAATGTCGTTATTTATGGAATACCTCAATTCTTTCTGTTTCTCTCTTGTTTATTGCCAAATCATGGGTTTGCGCAACCACTGGTAGTTCTTGTAGGCTCCCAGTCTTTCGAGTTCGGCCTTGTTGTATTTCTCCTCGGTCTCGGGGTCGTAGTTGATGCGGTTGATCCAGGCTTTGGGATCGTCGCCCCAGTGGGCCTCGTAGATGTTGTTGGGCCGTTTCAGTCCGGGATATACGTATACGTTGTCGTATTGGCGACCGTTCTCTTCGCAACTGTAGTTGTAGCGGCGCATGTCGGTCCACTGCTCGGGTTGCAGATAGAGGCATACGTACTTCTGGCGCATGATGTGGCCGATGTTGAACCCGTCGGCGGGGAAGTAGGTAGTGATGTATTTACCCGATCCGCTCTCGTTGCCCAGGTAGTTGTTGCGGTAGCGCGAGTAGCTGCTGCCATAAATCGACTCGAGGTTGAAGCGCTCGAAGTTGACCTCGGCGGCCTGCATGGTGAGGGTGCGGGCAGTGGGTTTGTCGCCGGCCCAGTAGGTAGCCTCGGCTTTGATGAGAAGCAACTCTTCTTCGAGGAAGAGGGGTACGTAGCCGGTGTTCTGGGTGTAGACCGAAACCTTCTTGCCATCGACTTCGGGGAAGAGATTGGGGTAGTTCTCTACCTTATACGAAACGTCCATACCGATGTTGGTGTCGAGGTAACGCATCTTGGTTCCTGTATCGGAGCTTTGAGCCGGGCCTTGGCGGGCGCTCATGAAGGCGAGGATACGGGGGTCTTCGGCCCAACCGTTCAGGTTGCTGTGCGAGTCGAATACACCCAGGATGTTCTCCATGAAGTAGGTGGTGGGGATAGCCGAGCCCAGCATGTTGCCACGGCCTTCCCAGCCGAGACCGCCTTGTTCGGCTTGGCTGAATGCCTCGCCCCAGGGGCTGTTCTGGGCACCGTTGCCACCGTCGAAGTGGTAGAGCACGTCTTCCCAGCCTTCGAGGGCCTTGTCTACGGTGGTGATAATCTCCTGGCAGGTAGCAGCGTTGTTGCTCCAGTTGGGCAGTTTGCGCAGCAGCAGGCGGGCCTTGAGGGCATATGCGTAGTGTTTCCACTTGTTCAGGTCACCGGCAAATACGCGGTCGATCGACGGGTCGATGGGGATGTTGGTGGCCGCTTCGGTATAAGCGGGGTTTTCGTACATGGCGATGAGATTGTCGATCTCCTGATACATCCAGTCGTAGATACTCTCTTGAGTATCGTATTTGGGGCTGTTCGACTCGTAGGCTTCGCTGCGGGGCATGTCGCCGAAGAGGTCGGTAGTCATCTGGGTAGACATGAGGCGCAGGGTGCGGGCCATCATTTCGAGGTTCCAGGCTTGCTCTGCGTGAGCACCGTCGATAATCTCTTTTGCATTGGCACCGATGTCGTAGAAGTGACGACGCCATTGCGGGTGGCGGTTCATGGTCAGGAAGTCGCCCCAGCCGGCTTTGTAGGCAAAGCTCGAGGTCTGGCTACGGCCGCCGGTCGTGAGGGTTTGTGAGAGGTAGGTGCCGTACTCGGCATGGTCGAATTGCAACTGAGCCGAGTAGAACAGGACGATGGGGAATACCTGTTCGGGCAACACTTCGTGAGCGGCGTCCTCGTTGATGTTTTCATACAGCCAGTCTTCGCAACTGGTTGTACCCATCAGGCCGATTAACAATGATAATATGATATATTTATATTTATTCATGGCTCCTTATGTGTTAGAATGTTGCGTTGATAGTGAAGTTGAAACTGCGCGTGGCCGGGATGGACATGTTGTCGATACCCATCGTACCGGTACCATAGGCTGCCGAAGTCGAGATTTGCGGATCGGAGCCCGAGTAGCGGGTCAACAGGAAGAGGTTGCGGCCGGTAATCGAGGCTCTGAGCCCCTTGATGTAGGGGTTGCCTTTCTTGAGGAACCGGGAGAAGTCGTATCCTACGGTTACGTAGCTCAGACGCAGGTAAGAACCATCTTCGATGAAGTTGGAGCTTACGCCGTAGAAGTAGGTGTTCAGGTTGGTCTGGTTCAGTACGATAGGCGTGGTGTTGGGTACGTAGGTGCCGTCGGGTTGAGCGACAACGCCTTTGACTACTACCTCGCGGTTACGATAGTTCTCGAGCGACTTGTGCATGCCGTTGGTGAAGAGCGAACGGGCCGTGCCGTTGTACACGTCGCCACCTACGCGGCCGTCGAGCAGGAACGATACGGTGAGGTCTTTCCAGCGGAAGGTACTGCTCAGACCGAGCAGGAAGTCGGGTTCACGGTTACCGATGTATACGCTCTTGGCCGGGTCGATGATGGGGTAGCCATCTTCGTCGACAAGCACCTGACCGTCGGGCGAACGCATGTAGTCCTTACCCGAAATACCGGTAGTAGAGCCGTGCAGGTAGGCGGTGGTGTATATATCGCTGAACTGGGTTCCTTGAATTTCGCTCACATCCTCGGGCAACGATTTTACGACACCGCGGTTCAAACCGAAGTTGAGGTTGGCGGTCCAGTCGAAGTCGCGGCTGCGCAAGATGTCCTGGCTCAACGTGGCTTCGATACCGTGGTTCTCGATACTACCTTCGTTGCGTACTTGCAGGATGGTACCCGATGCCGGCGACACGCGCACGGTAACAATCTGGTTGTCGACCATCGTCGAGTAGTAGGCTACGTCGAGTCGGGTGCGGCTGTCGAAGAATCGCAGGTCGGCACCGATTTCCCACGACTTGGTCATCTCGGGTTCGAGCGTGATGGCGTAGGACGAGGTGGGGTCGATACTGTAACCGCCGTCGGGGAAGGTAGAACCTTCGCGATAGGCTTTGGTAAACTTGTTGGGGGTAGCATCCTTACCTACTTGTGCCCAGTTACCGCGAATCTTACCGTAGCTGAACCAGTCGTTGCTCAGGTGGAAGAGTTCGCTGAAGATTAAACCGGCCGTAACCGAGGGGTAGAAGTAAGAGGATTTCTCGGCTTGCTTGAGGGTCGAGGATCCGTCGTAACGGGCTGTTCCGCTCAATTGGGCGATGCCTTTGTAGTCGAAGCGCAGTTCGCCGAAGTATCCGTATTTGTTTTTCTTCGAACGGAAGTAGTTGATGGGGTAGTCGCCCGTCTTCATCCAGTTCTCGGTGTTGGTGTTGTTGAAACTGTAATAGTCGCCTTCGAGTACAAACTCTTGACCCGAGAGGGTGGCTTCGTAGCTGTTGTTGACCATGATTTCGGCACCGGCCAGGATGCTCATGTTGAGGTCTTTGAAGAGGTCTACGTTGTAGGTAGCCAAACCTTGTACGGTGAGCAGTTCGCCACGGCTGGGCTCAAATCGGTAATAGCCGTATTTGTAGAGGTATTTCGAGATTACGTTCTCGTCGAGCTCGTCTTTGTCGAAACGGGGTTTTCCGTAGGAGTCGGAGGTGGTGTAGCCCTTGTCGTAGGCAATCTTACCGGTGAAGGTAAGGTCTTTGATGGGAGTCCATTCGATCGACCCGTTCAGAATCATACGCGACGATTGTGATTCGCCCCAGTCTTCGTAGCGGCCCCAGTAGGGACTCACGCCGGCGGTAATCTTGTCGGCATCGGTCAGGGCGTCCCAGTTGTCGTAGCGACCGCCGTCGGCCGTGCTGTAAATCGGTTTGCCCAGCGGGGTCTTGTAGTTGCGCATGTCGTTGTTGATAGGCCAGGTATATACGCTGCTCATGTTGTTACCAAAGGAGCGCGACTTGGTGTCGATGTAGTTCAACGAAGCGTTTATCTTGACCCACTTGGTGGGGGTGAAGGTGGCTTTGATCAAGGCACCCATGCGGTCGCGGTAGTCTTCGGGAGCCACACCGTCGGTCGAGGTGTAGTTGAACGAGGCGTAGGCCGTGAACTTGTCGGTACCGCCCGATGCGTTTACGTCGTATTTCTGGTAGAGGCCCGTGCCCAGGAAGTTGCCTACGTTGTCGTAGGTGCGTTCGCCGGGTTTCAGCATGGGACCCCAGCCACCGCTTACGCTGTTTTCCTTATAGAAACCGAGCGAGCCGGGTACATATTTCTGTTGGATTTTGGGTATCCGTACACTGTTGTCTATCTGTACGCTGGCGCTACCGTTTACGACAATTTGTCCGCTTTTACCGCTCTTGGTCGTAATCAGAATTACACCGTTGGCGGCCTCCGAACCGTAGAGGGCCGATGCGGCGGCACCCTTCAGCACGGTCATGTTTTCAATATCGTTGGGGTTGATGTCGCCGGCCGAGGTACCTCCACCACGCATGGGCATACCGTCGATGACGAACAGCGGCTCGTTGTTCTGCCCCGAGTTGATAGAGGAGATGGCACGAATGATAATCTGAGAGCTGGCGTTGGGCGAACCACCGCTGCCCGATACCGATACACCGGCAATCTTTCCTTGCAAGGAGTTGACGAAGTTGGCCGACTGTCCGGCGGTTACTTCATCGGCGTTCAGGCTTTGGACGGCGAAGTTCAACTTCTTTTTCTCTTCGCGGATACCCATGGCTGTTACCACTACCTCGTCCAGACGTTGGGAGGAGGAGCCTTGCAGCGTTACATTGATAACCGATTTTCCGTTGACTTGAACCGTTTGAGCCTGCATGCCCACATAGCTGACCGTGAGGCTTGCATTGTCGTTGACTTTAATAGAAAATTTCCCGTCTAAGTCGGTTGTCGTTCCTTGCGATGTGCCTTTGACATGGACCGATGCCCCGATGATGGGCAGCCCGTCTTCGGCCGACACAACGGTACCCGTTACGGTGCGTTGCTGAGCGAAACCTACCAGAGCAAATAGGGAAAATAACAGAAGTAGCACCTGTCTTCTCATAATACTGCTTGTTTGTTAATAATCAAGGTTAATAATACTCTCTTTATGTTGTAAAATTCATGGCCCGATCTTATATCCGCTTCGATTTAAATCAACATTTAAAACAATGGTAAAAGATTCGTTTCTTAAATTTTATTATTTTAAGGGTTTGTGTTTTATTTTTCGTGTTTTACTTGTACAAATATAGCGTTCTATTTTGAAATCGAAAACTAAAATTCTTACTTTTTTTCGGCTTCTGCGCATTTTTAAGTATTAGAGTCATATTTTCACAAATATAAACATTAGTGAAAATTTGGGCTCTTCTCTCAGGTATTTTTCTAAAAATATATTCTTAATATATAACGCATTGGGCTCCTGTTTAAGAGGTTGCTCGTGTCGATGGGCAATTTGACCCTCTTTACATGGGGTGTCGGGGGTGGGCGATAGTGAGGCTGGAAGAGGGGCGACTGCCGTACTTGGGGCACAAGAGGGGCAGGCAGAGTGGTATCGAATCGAAAGAGTGGTGTGAGCAGGGCGCCAGGCTCTTTTAAAATGTTCGTTTATAGCTTAATCCCTCTTTGGGTATTGTAGCGGACGAGCCTGTAAGGTGCCTGGAAATAGCAAGGGCTGCGCCGAAACGAAAGTTCCCGGACACAGCCCCTGACCTTGTGGTTATGGTTTTCTCGTGTTTTGCTTTAGAACTTGAGGGTGATGTCGACGCCGAAGGTGATGGGCCGTCCGCTCTGTACGAAGCTGTTGGGCGAAGCCAGGTTCTCGGCATTCATTGTTTCGAAATAGAAGGCCTGGTAGTGGCGGTTCAGCAGGTTGCGGCCCCAGAGTTTCAGGTCGGCATATTTACCCGAGAGTAGAATCGAGGCGTTTACCAGCCCGTAGAAGTTTTGGGCGGCATCGTTGGCCTCGGTCCAGTAGATTTTGCCCTGGCCCAGGTATTGCAGCTCGAAGGTGACGTCGGTCTCGCGGTCGATGGGCAGCGAGTAGGCTCCCGAGAGGGCGAGGGTATGGGCCGGAGCAAAGGGCACGAAGTTGCCCTTGTAGTCGTTCTCGCCGTCGTTGTAGTCGCGGAAGGTGGCGTGGGTATAGCCATAGCTGGCCGAGAGCAGCAGGTGATTGGTGGGGGTGGCGCGCAGGGCGGCCTCGAGTCCGTAGCTGGCGGTGCGGCCCGAGTTCTTGGTCACGCGGCCGTATCCGCTCACGGCGGCAATCTGCTGGTCGCGGCAGTCGATGTAGAAGAGCGAGAGGTCGGCAAAGAGGTAGTGGTCGATGAGTTGCGAGCGTCCGCCTATCTCGTAGTTCCAGCTATGCTCGGGCTTGTAGGCGATGGCACTGTTCACGTCGGTCGAGCTCTCGAGCGAGGGCATGCCTGCCGGGGCGCTGCGGCTCACGATGGGGCGCGAGCCGGTATTGCCGCCCCCCGTTCCGCCGCCGGGGTTGCCGCCGCCCATGCTCTTCATCAGCTCGCTCATCATGCGGGTGCGTATCTGCGACTGGATGAGGTTGGAGAACATCTGGAAATTGTAGCCTCCCGAGCGGTATCCCCGGGTGGCCGAGGCGTAGACGAAGCTCTTGTTGTCGATGTTGTATTTCAATTCGAATTTAGGCGAGAGTTCGAGGGTCTCCATCGACTCGCGTCCGTCGATGCCCAGCGGCAGAGAGAAGGGTTGGTTGATGACCATGGGCCGTCCGCCGGCATTGATCGAGACCTGTGCATTGCCCGAGAGGGGCGATGTGGCGTGGGTGTGGTGGTAGATGCGGGCCCGCTCGTAGTCGAGGCGCAACCCCACGGTGGCCGAGAGGCCGTCGACGAATATGCGGTTGAGCGTAGCCTGCCCGAATGCCGCCGCGCCGTAGGTGGGGGTCTTGTAGATACCGTCGATGTAGAGGTTGGGGTTGTCGATGGCTACGGTGATGTCGGGCATGCCGGCCAGGGCGGGTTTCTGCTTGAGGGCCGCCAGCTGGTTGTTGGTCTGTTGGGTGATGAGCAGGTCGATGCCGTCTTGCTTGAAGTCGACGGGTCCCTGCGTGTGGATGTCCTGATAGAAGCCGAATAGGCCGCCTACCCACTCCCACCGTTTACCCTGGTGCGACTTGATGGCAAACTCCTGCGAGACGGCGTGCATCTGCTGTTTCTGTTGCAGGGTGAAAATCGAGAGGGGGGTAAAGTCCTGGTCGAGGTGCATGTCGTCGTCGAGGTACTGGTAGCCGGTGGTCGAGGTGAAGATGAACCGGTCGTGGATGTATTGTGCCGATAACCCCGAGGTGAGGAGATCGCGGCGGTACGAGGCCTCGTCGTTGTAGGCGATGTCGCCGGTCTTGTGCTGAGCCTTGTCGTAGTAGGCGTAGGGGTATCCCTGCTGGTCGCTGCTCTCGTAGTCGCCGGTGAGGCTCAGTTTCCACCGTTGGCTGGCCCGCCAGTCGATCTGGATGCGGGCACCGCCTGACCGGGTGCTGCCGCTGTTGCGGTGGGTATACTGGTTTTTGAAGTAACCTTCGTCGCTGCGGTAACGGGCGTTGAGGGCCACGGCCAGATTGTCGGTAATCTTTTGGCTGGTCGAGGCGTTCACTCCCCACAAGTTGTAGTTGCCGAAGCTCAGCTTCACCTTGGAGTCCTGCTTCTCGAGGGGCGAGAGGGTTTTGATGGCGACGAGCCCCGCCATGGTATTGCGGCCGTAGAGGGTGCCTTGCGGCCCCTTCAGTACCTCGATGTGGGCGATGTCGGCAAAGTCGAAGTCGAAAGCGCTCTTGTCGAGGTAGGGTATGTTGTTGACGTAGAGCCCCACGGCCGGCGAGTTGATGCGCGAGCCGATGCCCCGGATGTAGGCCGACGAGATGAGTTTCGATCCGTAGTCGGGGATGAAGAGGTTGGGCACGAGGGTCGAGATGTCTTTGACCGAGTGGATGTTCATGCGGTCTATCTGCTCGGTATCGAGGTACGAGATGGAGCCGGGAAACTCAAACAGGTTCGATTCCCACTTGGGGTTACTGATGATGGTGACGGCATTCAGGTTGTAGAGGCGGTTCCCCAGCGAGTCGGTGGTGACGGGAGCGGGATCGGCCGTAGCCGCGAACGTGGAAAGGAGCCCTAAGGCCGGGAGCAAAAATCTTTTCATAAATCTTGTTTACCTTGCCGGGAGGCACAGCGGTGGAACCTCCCCGTGAATTAACGGTGGCAAAGTAACATCGGAAAAGTGGTTGTCGCAATCCTCACTAATAGTGATTTTTTGGGAGAGTCGACCCTACAAAAAGAGCAGCAGGCTGAAGGCCATGACCGCCATGCCGGTGATGACGCCGCCTATGCCGTAGTGGTGATGGCCGTATTTCTCGGCGCCGGGCAGCAATTCGTCGAACGAGATGAAGACCATGATACCCGAGACGAAGGCCAGCAGCAGGGCGTGGATGAGGGGGGTCCAGAAGGGGAGCAGGAAGAGGAAGCCGATGAGGGCCCCTACCGGCTCGGCCAGACCCGAGGAGAGCGAGTACCAGAAGGCTTTCTTGCGGCTGCCCGTGGCCTGGTAGATGGGTACCGACACGGCTATGCCTTCGGGTATGTTGTGTATGGCGATGGCCACGACTATGGGGATGGCGATGTCGAGGTTGCCCAGTGCCGAGGCGAAGGTAGCAAGCCCCTCGGGGAAGTTGTGGATACCGATGGCCAGCGCCATGAGCACTCCGGTGCGTTGCAACCGGCGGGTGTCGGAGAGCTCCTCGACACGGTGTATCTCGTGCGGGTTCTCGTCTTCGGGGATGAGGAAGTCGATGAGGGCGATAAACGAGGTGCCGGCAAAGAAGGCGGCCAGCATGCAGATGTGGGCCATGCGCGGGCTCATCTGCTGGCCCAGCATGCCCAGTGCCTCGGGCATCAGCTCCATGAACGAGATGTAGACCATGACTCCGGCCGAGAATCCGAGGGCGGCCGAGAGAAACTTGGTGTTGGTGCGCTTGGCAAAAAAGGCGATGAGGCTCCCCACGCCGGTCGATAGCCCGGCGATCATCGTCAGCACGAAGGCCAGGAGGATCGAACTTGTTTCCATAATCTTCAATATAAAAAGGTGTGGGGGGAGCGGTGCCGGCGCCGGGAGTCCGGGCAGGGGGCATCCCCTCGTGTCGAGGCGACAAATGTAATGTATTAAATGGCTTTACGGTCGAAATCGAATAATAAAAATAACAAAAAAGAGCAAGATATGTTAGGAACAAACCGCACGCTCTGTGTATCTTTATCGCCGCAAAGTAGAGATTATGCAAGAGTATAACGAAGATATTGTCATCGAGCAACTACAAAATCCGGCTACCGTGCGTCAGGCTTTTGCCCGGGTGGTAGAGCGGTACAGCCAGCCGCTCTACTGGCAGATACGGAAGATGGTGCTTTCGCACGACGACGCCAACGATTTGTTGCAGAATACCTTTTTGAAGGCTTGGGGCTGCATCGAATACTTCAGAGGCGACGCCAAGCTCTCGACCTGGCTCTACCGCATAGCCGTGAACGAGACCCTCACCTTTCTGGCCAAGGAGCGCGAGCTGCGCAACCTCAAGGCCGACGATGCCGACGACTTCCTGCTGCTCAATATCGAGAGCGACGAATACTTCGACGGCGACCGGGCCCAGCGGCTGTTGCAGGAGGCCATCGTGCGGCTGCCCGAGAAGCAGCGGCTGGTCTTCAACATGCGCTATTTCGACGAGATGAAATACGAGGAGATGTCCGAAATCATGGGCACCTCGGTGGGTGCGCTCAAGGCCTCGTATCACCATGCCGCCAAAAAAATAGAAGAATATCTGCATGAACATATTTAAACCTTTTCACTCATTTCCCGTCTAACAAACAAAAGGTGTAGCTATGGAAAAGAAGAGTCCCATATTAGATGAAATCGGCCGGAAACACGGTATGAAGGTTCCGGAAAACTATTTTGCCGATTTCACCGAGAAGATGGTCGAGAGTCTGCCCGAGCGGGAGTTCCCGATGCCCGAGCAACCTACGCTGTGGCTGCGGGTAAGGCCGTGGGTCTATATGGCCGCCATGTTTGCGGGCGTGTGGCTCATGCTCAAGATGTTTACCGGTATCTTCTCGGTAGAGAGAGGCGAGACCCCTCAGGTAGAGATGACCGCCTCGGCACCCGAAGAGGGTACCGTCGAGGAGGAGTGGTTTGCCCACTACGTCGACGATTACACGGCGTATGAGATGCTGTATACCGAGGGCGATTATTAACAAGAATGGAACGAACATTGGTTATGAAGAAAGTAGTTTTGATAATGTGGGTAATCCTCGCCTGCGGATTGCCCTTGTCGCTGGCGGCTCAGAACAAGGCCGGCAAATCGAATGAACAACGCAAGGCCCAGTATGAGCAGTTCTGCCAGTTCCGTCGCGATTACATGACGAAGCAAATCGGGCTCACCGAGCAGGAGGCCCAGCAGTTCTTTACCCTCTATGAAGAGCTGGAGTCGAAGAAGTGGAAAATCGACAAGGAGGCTCGCGACTTTGCCCGCAAGGTAGCTCATGCGAAGGGTACCGTATCGGATACCGAGTATGAAAAAGCCGCCCAGGCTCTGCTCGAGAAAGACGAGAAGATGGCGCAGCTCGACCGCGAGTATTACGACAAGTTCAAGAGCTTCCTCTCGAGCGAGCAGCTCTTCAAGTTCAAGAATGCCCAGATGAAGTTCCCGCGTGCCATGATGAAGTGGCATGGCGGAAAGAACGGCCAGCACAAGGGGCGGGGCAAATAACCCGCAGCATCCGGCCCGGGCGCGGGCGGGGCGCATGACAAGATAACGAAAGAGGGATTTCTACCGGTGTGGTGGAAATCCCTCTTTTGTTGTTTGCGGGTCAGAGGCTGCACGGTCAGCGCACGAGCACCTTCTCGCCGTGGCTGCCGATGCGTACGATATAGAGCCCGGCAGGAACGCCCGTCGCCTGCCACTCGATGCGAGAGCCCGGGGTGGCCTCGATGGTAGCGTCGTAGCGTACGATGCCGTCGGGGCTGGTCAGTACGATGCGGGTACGGCCGGCCTGTTCAGTAAAGAGAATGCCGTCGCGATAGAGACGGTAGGGTTTACCGGCAGAGGTCGGACGGTCTATGCCGCTGGGCGACAACACCTCGCCGATACCGGCCAGGGCGTCAATCTTGCCATAGCCGTAGACCGGGTTGGGGCAGGTGCCCGTGTAGCTGTCGGAGCGGGCGGTCTTTTTCAGAATCAGTTGAATATCCTCGGGCGATAGCTCGGGGTTGGCCTCGAGCCAGGTGGCTATGACTCCGGCCACGAAAGGCGAGGCCTGCGAGGTCCCTGTCATCTGCCCCCAGAAGTAGCTCTTCCCGTCGAGGGTAGCCGAGGCTACGGTGTTGGCGCTGCTCTCCTTGTAGTAGTCGGAGTAGGACGACACGGCACTGAATATCATGCCGCCCGGGGCCGTCACGTCGGGTTTTACCCGTCCGTCGGCGCTGGGGCCGCAGCTCGAGGTGTAGTTAATCTTGTTCAGCGGGTAGTCGATGAGCATCGATTGCTTGTTGCCCGAGTAGTTGGTCCAGACGTTGCGGGTGGTGTAGTTGCCCACCGAGATGGTGCGTCGGCCGGTACCACCCAGTTCGCCCAGCGTGTATTCGGTGTCGTAGCTCACGTGCGAACTCTTGCCGTTGTCGGTGAACTGTCCGCTGTTCTTGTCGGTCCACAGGTCGATGTGCTGGGGTTGGCCCTCGACGCTTACCTCGATATTATATCCTTTCAGGTTCAGGTTGTTGAGGGCAATCCGATACATGCGTCGCGAGCCGTTCCACAACTCGGTGTAGCAGGCAATCTCGCCCCCTTCGGAGTAGTTGTAGTCGTCGGGTACGGCAAAGCTCTGGTCGGCACCGTCGGCCGTACAGCTCCATACCGCGGCCCCTTGCGAGTCGGTGAGCGAGAGGGTCACGGCAAAGCCGTCGGTCTGCCCCCAGACCTCGAAGGTATTCGATTCGTAGCCCGTAGGTTTGAAGTAGGTACGCACCGGGGTAGAACCGTCGGTCAGCGTCATCGAAGCGTGAGCCTTGTTTTTGGCATCGTTGCCGATCGAGCCTACCAGAATGTGCCCCTTGTCCACCAGTGCGTCGATGGCCTGGTCGAAGAGCGAGGTTCCGTCGTGCGGCCCGTACGAGGTATTCAGGCTGATGTTGACTACCGCCGGGCAGCCGATGGAGTCGGCATAGCTGAAGATGTACTGGATGCCGTTGAGGATGTCGGTATCTTCGAGCGTCGAGCCCACCATCACCAGGCGGGCATCGTAGGCCACGCCGTAGTAGGGGTTGCGGTCGAGCGACGTGGTGGCCGAGGTCTGTACGGGGCCGAAGTATCCGCCGCCCGCGATACCGGCCACGTGGGTGCCGTGGGTCTGCTCGGTGTTGTCGGTACCCTCGGCGAGGATACTCTCGCGGGTGGTCAAGAGCCGGTCGTTCATCTGGTTCCAGAATCGCACGATACGCAAGGTATCGCCTTCGGCCGAGCGGAAGGCCGGGTGGGCCACATCGAAGCCCGAGTCGACGAATCCCAACACGACACCTCTCCCCGTGAAGGGCGAGACAAGTGATTCGCCGCTCTGTACTTGGTTGACGAAGGTCTCGCTACGGGCCTGGTCGAGCGACGGGGTGGCCTGGCGCGAGAGTTCGGCCCGCAGGACAAACGGCTGTTGCAGCAATCGGTCGAGCTGGGCGCGGTCGGTCTGCACGGTGTAGAAGCCATGGCCCAGCGATACGCACGAGCGGGCTCCGGCCGCAAGCAGGTCGGCCTCGGTAGCCGAGGCATCGCACTGGAGCAGGAGCCGCAAGGGAACCTCCCGGGTTGTCGATTTCAGACGGGTATCGGTGTGTCGGGTCTGGTCGAGCATTTGACGCGACGAGGCCGACAACTTGGAGTCGTCGGCCCGGCAAGCCAGGCCGTTGAGCAGGAGAGCTCCTGCCAGCAGCATGGCGCAGCAATGAATTTTGTTCATGGGTTAGGCTTTAGAGGGCGCACACCTTGCAGGTGTTGTTCCCTATTTTTACAAGATAGATTTGACCCGGAGCGAAGGGGAAGGCATACAGCCCGTTGTTGGTCTGTCCCAGGCTGACCAGTCGGCCGTCGGTGGTGTAGATGGCAACCGGCAGCGATTCGTTCTGGTTGACCGAGAAGCCTTCGCGGGTAACCGTCAGTTCGAATTGAGCCGACGTAGCCTCGTCGATGCCCGAACCGTATCCCACGGCCACATCGTCGATGTAGAGGTAGTTGCCCTCGGCTACTTCGAGCGGTTGGTCGGGTTGTTTGCTCAGGTAGTTCGAGGCGCAGAAGACGATGTTCATCTTCTCGGGCGTTTCGTCCGAGAGGTAGTCGATGGTTACCTCTTGCGTTTCGAAGGCGTCGATGTCGTTGTCGATGGTGAGCGAACCCGACCCGATGAGGGTGGCTCCGGCATTACCGGCCAGTACGGCGCTCATCTCGTCGGTGTGCGAGGCACCGCTGATGTCGGTCGACGAGGCGCTGCCTTTCCACAGATATACGGCGATGTGGGCGGCATCGTCGATGTCGCTGGTGGGGGCGTTGTAGTATTGGGCCTTGAAGGTAATCTTCTGGGGACGGGCCGTGAACTCCACGCCGCCGTCAACGCCCAGGTCGCCGGTAGCTGCCGTGCAGTAGGTGGTGTTTACATAGAGCCAGGGGGTGCCCAGCGACAGGATGCCGGGAATCACATAGCCGTACTTTGTGCCGAATACGATGGACCCGGCAAAGGTGTTTTCGATGATGGGGTAGGCATCGGTAGTGTCGCCACCCTTGGAGACTGTGCCGGCTTTCATGCTGATAAGGCCGCTTACGTTGGAGTAGAGTGAATGCCAGCCTGTGGGTTGTTCCTTTTGGCTGCCTCCGTCGCTCTCCCAGGTGCCGTTGAAGTTATCGCCCGAGAACTCTTGAGCTTGAACTGTGAATAAAGATGCAATGCAGCAACTTAAAATAAGATAAAAATTCTTCATAATCCTATCCTCCTAAATAAAATTGTAATAATAGTCCTATTTTTGCGCCGGCAAAGTAAAGAATAAAAGTTGTTATTTTGGAAAGAGGAAAAGGAAAATAGTAGTAATATTTAATAATTAAGGTTTATGAGAAAGAAATTTGCTTCGTATTTCTGCATATTTATGTCACTTTTTGTTTTTGCGGCATGCAGCGAAGATTCACAAAAAAGCGAAGAACCCACGGTAACCCCTCCGGGCGGTGACGATACGACCGTTTATTGGGAGACAACCTATGCCGACCTCTCGGCCCTGGTGAACCAAGGTATCGACCAGGTGTGGAGTGCGGCCGCCGGTGCTACGGTAGACCAGGAGAACCGCACCCTCTATGTGCAGGACCAGAAGGGCAACCGGTATAAAGCCACGGTTGCGGTCGACGGTACTACCGTGACCTCGATCGTGATGGAGCTTGCCGGACAGTCGGCCGGACAGGATGCTGCCGTTTGGGAGAGTCTGGTCACTTCGTTCCGCGACCTGAAACTGGGTACGTTCCTGGGAACGAAATTCAAGGATTACACGACCGGCGAAGGGGGTGTGAAGCAGACGACCGAGGAGACTCTGCCGCTGTTGACCTCCGAGGCCAATATGCTTATCTTCCCCATTTTCGGCATTCAAAAGACGGTTTACTGCTGCCCCGTGATGGACAAGGATAAATTCAGGATTGAGCTCTGCCGCAACTATCTGGCCCTCGATTTCAGTACGCTGGGCCGCTACGTGGGCGGTAACATCGACGAGGTGCTGCAAGAGTATTACGCCATCGGCAACAAGGTTCTCTTCGGTACCGCCATGTCGTATATCTATTTCGACAGCGCTATCGATGCCAAGGGCAACAGCTACACGGCCTACTTCGACTCGGACAAGACTCTGGAGACGATTCTCGAAATCTCGGTCTATGTACCCGAGAACGACCAGACCATCACCCGGTGGAAAGATATGCTCGAGAATTATGCCGACTACAATCTGGGTACCCTCACCTCGATTTATGTGACCGATGCCTTCGGCGACAAGGTGCAAGACCTGGCCGATGCTCAGGCTGCCTTTGACCTCTATGAGACCAACGGTCGTGCCAACGGTATCATTGCCACCTTCACGACGGCTTACGGCTCCAACTCGTTGATTCTGAATAAAGACTATTGCTACGTGATTTTGCGCAAGTAAAACGCTTGAAACATAGATTTTGTATGAAACGTCGCAACGCTCGGGGGTATCCCTCCGGGCGTTGTGTTTTTTTGCCGGCTGGGGCCGCCGAAAGAAAAACCGGCGCGATGACGAACAAAACGGGTAGAGGCTTGTTTTAGAGATACAGGCACCGCTCTTGTGTGCCGGTCGGGACACTGTGGTTTTCGCTCTCCCGTGAACCGTTCCGCACCGTGAGGTGTTTTCTATATATACTGTGTTATGTGTGTGACAGCGGAGGAACCGCAACTCTCGTGAGCTGCGATTCCCCCGCTCTGTGTAAATTGTTCCGATGTGAGTATTGGGCGAGCCGGGAACTTTTGTACCTTTGTGGTGAAACATAATTCGAATAACTTGTGTCGCTATTAGCACTTTTTGTTTTGGCGGTGGGGCTGTGTATGGACAGCTTTGCCGTATCGCTGACTTCGGGCGTGCTGCTGAAGCCCTTCAAATGGTCGCGGGTCTTGAAGATAGCCGCCTTTATGGCTCTGTTTCAGGGGGGCATGCCGCTCATCGGCTGGGCTCTGGGCATCGGTTTCAAAAGCTATATCGAGGCGTATGACCATTGGGTGGCCTTCGGGGTGTTGCTCTTCCTGGGAGCGAAGATGATTTGGGAGGGCTGGCCTCGCAAAAACGAGGAGGAGCCCTGCTGCATGGACCCTTCGGATACGCGTACGCTCGTGGGGCTTTCGCTGGCTACGAGCATCGATGCGCTGGCGGTGGGCATCTCGTTTGCCTTCCTCAACATGTCGATGCTGCTCCCTACGATTGTCATTGCCGGTGTCACCTTTGTATTCTCGATTGCCGGGCTGTGGGTGGGCCGCCAGTTTGGCCGCCACATACATAACTATGCCGAGGTGCTGGGTGGGGTGATTCTCATCGGCCTGGGGATAAAAATTCTGTTGGAACATATCTATTTTTAAGAGTCGGTTATGGATAGACGATATGCACGTTCGTGGGTAGCGGTGGTCCTGTTTCTGGTGGTCTTTCTGGTGGCCAGCACGATGCGCCGTTGCGAAAAGAATACCTACCAGTATGACGAGGGGCTCATCTTCGGTACCTTCTACCACATCACCTATCGGTCGGACGAGTCGTTGGCCGAGGCCATCAAGCAGGAGCTCCTGCGGTTCGACGGTTCGCTTTCGCCCTTCAACGACACGTCGCTCATCACGCGGGTCAACCAGGGTGTTCCGGTCGAGACCGATGCGTGGTTCGAGCATGTCTTTACCGCCTCGCAACAGGTCTATCGTCGCACGGGCGGAGCCTTCGACCCCACGGTATCGCCGCTGGTCAATGCCTGGGGATTCGGGTTCAAGAAGGGTATCTTCCCCGGCTCGACGCAGGTCGACAGTCTGCTGGCCCATGTGGGCATGAACAAGCTCTCGCTTGAGAACCATCGGGTGGTCAAGAGCGACTCGCTGGTGACCCTCAACTTCTCGGCCATTGCCAAGGGGTATGCCTGCGACGTGATAGGACAGTTGCTTACCGACCGCGGTATCGACGACTACATGGTCGAAATCGGTGGCGAGATGGTGGTGCGCGGCCGCAATCCCGAGGGGAAGCCCTGGCGGGTAGGGGTGAACCGCCCGACCATCGAGGATGGCGAGGCCGGTACCATCGAAGAGGTATTGCAGATGACCGGGGGCGGACTGGCTACCTCGGGCAACTACCGCAACTACCGCGTGGTCGACGGCAAACGCATTGCCCACACCATCGACCCGGTGACGGGCTATCCCGTGCAACACTCGCTGCTGAGTGCTACGGTGCTGGCCCCCGACTGCATGACGGCCGACGCCTACGCCACGGCTTTCATGGTGATGGGGCTCGAGCGCAGCCGGGCACTGGTCGATTCGCTGCCGGGCATCGAGGCGCTCTTCCTCTACCAGAATCCTACCGATACGGCTCGCATCGACTGCTGGGTGACTGCCGGCATGCAGAAACTGATCTTGAAAAAGTAAGATAACCCGGATAATAAGAAGATTGCCATGAAACGATTTTGGAGAGAAACACCGGCATGGTTTTTCCTGCTTGCCTCTTTTGTGGTAGGTGTGTGGATCCAGTTCGACAATCGGTCCGAAGTGCCCCTGCACTTTAATGCCCGGGGCGAAGTGGATAGCTGGGGCGATGCCTCAACGGCACTTCTGCTGCCCGCGATAGCTCTGGTGCTGTATGGACTGCTCACCTGGGTGCAGCATCACCCCCGGCATTGTAACTATCCGGTCGAGATAACCGACGAGAACCGGGAGCAGGCCTATCGCCAGATGTCGCGCATCGTCTACCGCATCAAGCTTCTGGTCATGGCTCTCTTCCTCTACCTCACGCTGGGGGTAGCCCTGGTGGTGGAGATTAGTTTCTTCCTGATTCTGGCTATTGCTCTGGCCGTTCCCTTTATCATCGTGACCGGCTGGTCGCAAGTGGGCAAAAACAAGTGAGGCCAAGCTGCTTTTGCGCTTCGCCTCACGGCTATCTCAATGAAATAAGATTGTCGGGTTTCAGTTGTGCAGCGTGAGGGTAATCTCGCCGCTGAGCGAACAGTTCATGTTCTCCTTGACCACCTTCGAGGGGTATTCGTGACCGAAGAGGAACATCAGCTTGGTGAGCACCGCCTCGGTGGTGCTGTCGTATCCGCTTACCACGCCGGCATTTTCGAGCTTGCTGCCCGTGCCGTAGCGGCTCATCTGCACGGTGCCGCCCATGCACTGGCTCACGTTGACGATAACGATACCCTTGTCTACCGCCTCCTTGAGCAGGTTGAGGAACCACTCCTTGACCGGTGCGTTGCCCGACCCGAAGGTTTCGAGCACGACCCCCTTCAGTCCCGGGATGTTCAGTATCGAGCGTACGGTCTGCTCCGAGATGCCGGGGAATAGTTTCAGCACCACGATGTTGGTGTTCATCAGGTAGTGGGGGCGCAGCGGTTTGTGGGTGACGCGGGCTATTTGGTTCTCGTCGTAGTGGATGTGCACGCCCACCTGGGCCAGCGGCGGGTAGTTGGTCGACACGAAGGCGTTGAAACTCTCGGCACTGATTTTGGTGGTGCGGTTGCCGCGCAACAGGTGGTTGCCGAAGAAGATGCACACCTCGGGTACCAGCGGTTCGCCGGCACTGTTTTTGGCGGCAGCTATTTCGATGGCGGTGATGAGGTTCTCCTTGCCGTCGGTGCGCAGCATGCCGATGGGCAGTTGCGAGCCGGTGAGGATGACGGGCTTGTTGAGGTTCTCGAGCATGAAGCTCAGGGCCGAAGCCGTGTAGGCCATTGTGTCGGTACCGTGCAGCACGACAAAGCCGTCGAACAGGTCGTAGTTGTCGGCGATGATGTGCACGAGTTTCACCCACGAGTCGGGTTCGATTTCCGACGAATCGATGGGGGGCTCGAATTGTACGGTCGAGATGGAGAATCCGAGTTGTCTCAACTCGGGGACCTTGTCGAGGAGATGGTGAAAGTTGAACGGTTCGAGACTTCCCGTCTGGCTGTTCTCTACCATTCCGATGGTACCACCGGTGTAAATGATAAGAACCGATGTTATATTTTCAGACATACACAATGGTTTTACAAAGTGAAACAAGCGTGTGCCGCCATGTTCCGGAGGCGATGCAACTTTGCACCCCAGCCTCCTGTTTGGCTCTACAAAAATAATCATTTGCGGGAGAAAATAACATTTTGTCGGGCGAAAACTTTGTGCCTCTTTGTCCGGGCGATTGTTTCGTGGCAAAAAGATAATTTCAAAATGCCGTTTAAAAACCCGTTGAAAATATAAAATTGTAAAACGAACAGGATTATTTTAAATCATTTTGTGATTGTTCGACTGGAAAATCAAAAAAAAGATTACTTTTGCAAAACAAGAGATGTTTTATATCAATCTGGCCGGCCACCCTGCCGTTTGTGAAACTCCGGGGTGTCGGTTCCGAAAAAGAGAACGCCATGATCGAACGGCTGTATACCTTATTTTGTAACTGCATGCACGCAACGGGTACCACCCCTTAGGGGGGAGGATGTTGTTTTTTGTGTCGATAGACCGTTGCGATATAGTTTTTCAACCAAATTTTTTTTGAACGGGTGTGGCTTGCTCTCTCTCCAAGGGGTGCGAAGCTGCGCCGATAGAATAGTGCAGATATGAAAGTATTGAAATTCGGAGGCACTTCGGTAGGTTCGGTCGAGAGCATGTCGAGTGTCAAACAGATAGTAGAGAGTTGTCACGAGCCGGTTATCGTCGTGGTGTCGGCTCTGGGTGGAATTACCGACCGCCTGATCGAGACTGCCCGGGTGGCCGTGGTGGGCGGTGATGGCTATGAGAGCCACTTCAGAGCCATTGTCGAGCGTCACAAGACGATGGTGCAGCAGGCCGTAGAGCCGGCGAAACAACTCGAGCTGCTGGCCCTTATCGACCCGCTGTTGGGCGAGCTGGGCAATATCTTCAGGGGGGTGTCGCTCATCAAGGACCTCTCGACCAAGACGCTCGACACGATTGTGAGTTACGGCGAGCGGCTCTCGTCGCTCATCGTGAGTCGGGTCATCGAGGGGGCGGTTCACTACGATGCCCGCTTTTTCATCAAGACCAGCCGCCAGTATGGCAAGCACATTGTCGACTTCGACGAGACCAACAAGCTGGTGAAACGCTACTTTGCCGAGTTGCCCCGGGTGGCCGTGGTGCCCGGCTTCATTGCGTCGGACCGCATCACGGGCGATGTGACCAACCTCGGCCGGGGTGGGTCGGACTACACGGCATCCATCCTGGCTACGGCGCTCGGTGCCTCGCAACTCGAAATCTGGACCGATGTCGACGGCTTTATGACGGCCGACCCGCGGGTTATCAACACCGCTTATGTCATCGAGCACCTCTCGTTTACCGAGGCGATGGAGCTCTGTAACTTCGGGGCGAAGGTCATCTACCCGCCCACCATCTATCCGGTATTTCACAAGAATATCCCTATCCTCATCAAGAATACGTTCAACCCGTCGGCCCCCGGTACCCTCATCTCGGCCGACCATTCGCACGTCGAGGGGAAGGCCATCAAAGGCATCTCGTCGATCAACGACACCTGCCTCATCACCCTCTCGGGCATGGGCATGGTGGGGGTAATCGGTATCAACTCGCGCATCTTCAACACCTTGGCCCGGTCGGGGGTCAGTGTGTTTCTGGTGTCGCAGGCTTCGTCGGAAAACAATACCACCTTTGCCGTGCGCAACGCCGACGCCGATGTGGCCGTGCGGGTGCTGCGCGAGGAGTTCAAGGGCGAGATGGCCGTGGGCGAAATCTCTTCGATCGAGGCCGAGAAGGAGCTGGCTACCGTGGCTATTGTGGGCGAGAACATGAAACACACGCCCGGCATTGCGGGCAAGCTGTTCAACGTGCTGGGTCGCAACGGTATCAATGTGATAGCCTGTGCACAGGGGGCGTCGGAGACCAACATCTCGTTTGTCATTGCCCGCGACAGTCTGCGCAAGGCTCTCAACGTCATACACGATTCGTTTTTCCTCTCCGAGTCGCAGGTGCTCAACCTCTTTGTGGCTGGGGTGGGGACCGTGGGGCGCGACCTGCTGAAACAGATTTGCAAACAGCAGCAGCGGCTGCTCGAGACCAAGGCCTTGCAGTTGCGGCTGGTGGGTATCGCCAACTCGCGCAAATGTCTCTTCGACCGCGAGGGTATCGACATCGAACATGGCATCGAGCTGCTCGACCGCGAGGGTACACCCTCTTCGCCTCAGCGGCTCAGAGACGAGATTATCGCCATGAACATCTTCAACTCGGTATTTGTCGACTGCACGGCCAGCCCCGACATTGCCGCGCTGTATCGCTCGCTGCTCGACCACAACGTGTCGGTGGTGGCCTCGAACAAGATTGCCGCTTCGGGCTCGTACGACCTGTACCGCGAGCTGAAGCAGACCGCCCGCAAGCGCGATGTGAAGTACCTCTTCGAGACCAACGTAGGGGCGGGGCTGCCTATCATCAATACCATCAACAACCTCATCAACAGCGGCGACAAGATACTCAAGATCGAGGCGGTTGTCTCGGGTACGCTCAACTACATATTCAATGTGGTGAGCGGGCAGGTGCCCCTGAGCCGTGCCGTGCGCATGGCGCAGGAGGCGGGGTACAGCGAGCCCGACCCCCGTATAGACCTGTGTGGTCAGGATGTCATCCGCAAACTGGTGATACTGGCCCGTGAGGCCGGCTACCGGGTGGAGCAGAGCGATGTAGAGAAGCATCTCTTCATTCCCGAATCGTACTTCACCGGGAGCCTCGACGACTTCTGGCGGGCGATTCCCGACTACGATGCCACCTTCGAGGCCTATCGCCGGCAGGTGGCCGAGCGGGGACGGGTGCTGCGCTTTGTGGCCACGCTCGACCACGGCAAGGTGGAGGTGGGGCTGCGCGAGGTCGATTCGGCCCATCCCTTCTACCACCTCGAGGGGAGCAACAACGTCATCTCCATTACCACCGAGCGGTACCGCGAGTATCCCATGGTTATCAAGGGCTACGGAGCCGGGGCCGAGGTGACGGCTGCCGGTGTCTTTGCCGATATAATAGGAATTGCCAACATTCGATAAAAAAGGAGTTTGTCATGAAACACATCATAGTATTGGGCGACGGCATGGCCGATGAGCCCATCGAGGAACTGGGCGGACGCACGCCCCTGCAGGCTGCCGATACGCCCGCCATGGACTGGCTGGCCGCTCACGGTCGTTGCGGAATGTTGAAAACCGTACCCGAAGGCTACCATCCCGGCAGCGAAATCGCCAATCTGGCGGTGCTGGGCTACGACCTCGACCGCGTATTTGAGGGGCGGGGCTCGCTGGAGGCGGCCAGTATGGGGGTCGACATCGAGCCGGGCGAGATGGCCATGCGCTGCAACCTCGTCTGTATCGAAAACGGCCTCATCAAGAACCACTCGGCCGGTCACATCACGACCGCCGAGGCCGGCGAACTCATCGACTTCCTGCAACGGGAGTTGGGAGGCGGCGATGCCAATTTCTACCGCGGGGTATCGTATCGCCATCTGCTCAAGCTCAAGGGGGGCGACAAGCGGGTCGACTGCACCCCGCCGCACGATGTGCCCGGTACCCCCTTCCGCGACGTGATGGTGCGCCCTCTGGTGCCCGAGGCCACGGCTACAGCCGACCGCCTGAACGAGCTGATTCTGCGCTCGCAGCAGATTTTGCCCTCGCACCCCGTGAACCTGCGGCGTGTGGCCGAGGGGAAAGACCCCGCCAACAGCATCTGGCCCTGGTCGCCGGGTTACAAGCCCAGCATGGAGACTTTGGCCCAACGCTACGGCATACGCAGCGGGGTGGTTATCTCGGCCGTCGACCTTATCCGGGGCATCGGCGTCTATGCCGGTCTGCAGCCTGTCGAGGTCGAGGGAGCCACGGGTCTCTACAATACCAACTACGAAGGAAAAGTTCAGGCTGCAATCGATGCGTTATATGCACATGATTTTGTATATTTGCATATCGAGGCCAGCGACGAGGCGGGCCACGAAGGTGATGTGGCGCTGAAGCTCCGCACGGTCGAGTATCTCGACCACCGCGTGCTGAAACCGCTCATCGAGGCTGTTGCCCGCATGGACGAGCCGGTAGCCATCGCCCTCTTGCCCGACCATCCCACGCCTTGCCGGGTGCGCACCCACACGGCGGCCCCCGTGCCGTTCGTCATTTATAAACCGGGTGAAACTCCCGATGCCGTGCAGATATATAACGAGGAGAGCGTGGTGGATGGCCGTTATGGCTCGTTGTCGGGCGATGCGTTTATCCGTGCTCTTTTTGCGGCGCCCGATTCGGGAGAGTAGTCCGTTGGGCTATCCCGACAAAACAAAATCAATCCTTGCCAACAGACAACTGCGCCGCGGGTTCTTTTGAAAAAAGCCGCGGCGCAGTTGTCTGTTGTCGATGTGAATATATCTCGGTTTTAGCCATTCGTAGGCAGATGGTCACCCTAAACCGGTTTTTCGATGACCAGCAGATCCTGAAAGTCGGGCGAAGTCTCTACGGTTCCCGACCAGCTGCCGTAGTAAATGCCGCTTAAGTTCAGATGGTTGTCTGTAATCATCTGTTTGAGATAAGTCTCGTCGAAGGCAATGTTGGCCTCTCGTACTTTCTCGTCGAGCAAAGCATATCCCTCATGCTGGTGGGAAAAATTGAAGTAGGATTTTCCGCTCTTCATCTGCTGCCCGATGGCATCGTTGATGAGGAAGAAGGTGGCCACGCACTTGCCTCCAGGGGTTAGCACTCTCTCAATCTGAGCAAGGTAATTGTTGACATCGGCGGGCAGCATGTGGGTAAATACCGAAGTGAGTACGACACAGTCGTAGGCATTGTCGGGATAGGGGAAGATAAACTGGCTGGCTTTCTGCTCGGTAGCCAGATTGTACAGGTCGTTTTTCAGGTCGACGTGCAGAAAGTGGAAGTTGGGACAGTTGGGGGCAATATGCTTGTTGCACCAGTCGATTCCTTTTTTCACAATGTCGAAACCGTCGTACCGGCCACTGCTGTCGAGAAAGCGGGTGAGTGGTACAGCCAGTCGTCCAATGCCGCAGCCCACATCGAGAATATGGCTTTGAGGAGTGACAGCTCCATACTGTCGCAAGATGCCGAGCAGTCGTTCGCCCTGTTCTCGGAAATCGCCCGAGCCGATGAATATCAGTCCTTTGGGCGGAGTGAGCCGGTCTCTTTTGCCAGTAATCCCATCGAAGCAGTCTATGGGGAAATAGTATATACGCCGGGCCAGGAAGCGCATTTGGGGGGAAAGGGCATAATAGATTTTTCGAAGTAGATTCATGACGGTTTTTGGAAATAAGTCAAATTTAGTATTATAGGTATAGGCAAAGATACGTATAGATTTTGGTAGTTAATAAATACGTAAATGCTTTTTGTATAAAGAAAGGAAACATTTGTTGGCGATTTTCAAGAATTAACGCCGCATGTCGGGTATAAAAAGAGAATCTTTTAAGACTCTGTTCTCAAAAAAAATTTTACCTTTGTATCGGAGGCAAGAGAATTTCAATCCTCTTTTCTCCTCGGATATGACACAGGAAAAGTAAGAGAAAGACACTATGCTATATTACAGTACCAACAAAAAAACTTCGCCGGTCTCTCTCCACGATGCCGTGGTCAGGGGACTGGCTGCCGATAAAGGGCTCTTCATGCCCGAGGTGATTCGCCGGTTTCCCCCGGCCTTTTACCAAAACATGAAGGAGATGACGCTTCGCGAAATCTCGTTTGTGGTGGCCGAAGCCTTCTTCGGCGAGGATGTCGAGGCCGACAAGCTGCAAGAGATCGTATTCGACGCCCTCAACTTCGATATTCCCCTGGTGCGGGTGGCCGACAACCGGTACAGTCTGGAGCTCTTCCACGGCCCCACGCTGGCCTTCAAGGATGTGGGGGCCCGCTTCATGGCACGTCTGCTCGGCTACTTCAACCGGCAGGAGAAACGGCAGGTCAATGTGCTGGTCGCCACCTCGGGCGATACGGGCAGTGCCGTGGCCAACGGTTTCCTCGACGTGCCCGGCGTGAAGGTCTTCGTGCTCTATCCGCAGGGCAAGGTGAGTGAGATACAGGAGAAACAGTTCACCACACTGGGCCACAACATCACCGCCCTGGAGGTGAGCGGCACCTTCGACGACTGTCAGGCGCTGGTGAAGAGTGCCTTCATGGACCCCGAGCTGAACGAGAAACTCTACCTCACCTCGGCCAACTCCATCAACGTGGCCCGCTTCCTGCCCCAGGCCTTCTACTACTTCTATGCCTATGCCCAGTTGTGCGGCATGGTCGAGCACCCCGAGCAGGTGGTGTTCAGCGTGCCCAGCGGCAACTTCGGCAACCTCACTGCCGGACTCATAGCCAAACGCATGGGGCTCCCCGTGAAGCGTTTCATCGCCGCCAACAACCGCAACGACGTATTCCTGCAATACTTGCGCACGGGCTCGTATGACCCGCGCCCCTCGATTGCCACCATCGCCAACGCCATGGATGTGGGCGACCCCAGCAACTTTGCCCGCATACTCGACCTTTACGGCCATTCGCACGAGGCCATCTGTGCCGACATCAGCGGCGTAAGCTATACCGACGACGAGATACGCCGCACTATGCGCGACACCTTCCGTCGCGAGCAATACCTGCTCGATCCCCACGGTGCCTGCGGTTACCAGGCCTTGGTCGATGGCTTGCAACCTGGCGAAATAGGCATCTGCCTCGAAACCGCTTCGCCCGCCAAGTTCCTCGATACCGTGAGCGACGCCGTAGGCGAGACGATTGCCATGCCCGAGAAGCTGCGCAAATTCATGCAGGGCGAGAAACAGAGCATCCTGATGCCTGTCGGCTTCAACGCCTTCAAGCACTTCCTGCTCAACCAGCAGTGACCGGGCTTGTCATACCGGGCCTGGCTGGGTATCCAGAAAAAATATTCGATTTTGAAAGTAAAAGGGTGTACCCAATGAGGGCACACCCTTATTTTGTGTGTAGTGCCGTTTGTGTTTATACCCGGTCGAGAGCCTGCGAGAGGTCGGCGATGAGGTCGTCGACATGCTCGGTGCCGATCGAGAGGCGTATGGTGCCGGGGTAGATGGCCTGTTCGGCCTTCTCCTGGTCGGTCAGTTGGGCGTGGGTGGTCGATGCCGGGTGGATGACCAGCGATTTCACGTCAGCCACGTTGGCCAGTAGCGAGAAGATTTCGAGGCTGTCGATGAATCGGTGTGCTTCGGCTTCGCCCCCCTTGATTTCGAAGGTGAATATCGAGCCTGCCCCGTGGGGGAAGTAGCGCTCGTAGAGGGCGTGGTCGGGGTGGTCGGGCAGAGCCGGGTGGTTGACCTTTTTTACCTTGGGGTGATGGGCCAGAAAATCGACTATGCGCAGGGCATTCTCGACGTGGCGTTCGACACGCAGCGAGAGGGTCTCGAGCCCTTGCAGCAGCAGGAAGGCGTTGAAGGGGCTGATGGCAGCGCCGGTGTCGCGCAGAATCACGGCCCGGATGCGGGTGACGTAGGCGGCGGCTCCGGCCACGTCGGTAAATCGGGAGCCGTGGTAGCTGGGGTCGGGTTCGCTCAGTTGGGGAAATTTGCCCGAGGCGGCCCAGTCGAAGCGGCCCGAGTCGACGATGATACCGCCCAGCGAGGTGCCGTGGCCGCCGATGAACTTGGTGGCCGAGTGTACCACGATGTCGGCCCCGTGTTCGATGGGGCGGATGAGGTAGGGGGTACCGAAGGTGTTGTCGATGACGAGCGGGATGCGGTGGCGGTGAGCTATCTCGGCCACGGCGTCGATGTCGATGATGCCCGAGTTGGGGTTGCCCAGCGTCTCGATGAAGACCGCCTTGGTGTTGGGTTGTATGGCCCGCTCGAAGTTCGAGAGGTCGGACGGGTCGACGAAGGTGGTGGTCACGCCGTAGGCGGGGAGTGTGTGGTCGAGCAGGTTGTAGGTGCCCCCGTAGATGGTGTTGGCGGCGACAATGTGGTCGCCGGCGACGGCCAGATTCTGAATGGCATAGGTGACGGCGGCAGCTCCCGAGGCGACGGCCAGGGCGGCGACACCCCCCTCGAGTGCGGCGATGCGTCGCTCGAGTACGTCTTGGGTAGGATTGCCCAGACGGCCGTAGATGTTGCCCGGCTCCTTCAGGTCGAAGCGTGCGGCGGCGTGGGCCGAGTCGGCAAATACATACGAGGTGGTCTGGTAGATGGGTACGGCCCGTGCGTCGGTGGCCGGGTCGGGTTGCTCTTGTCCCACGTGGAGTTGGAGCGTTTCGAAATGCAGTTTCTTCGGGTCCATATTCGGTTCTGTTTTTTATCGGTTGGTATAAATGTTTGTCCTATGCAAAGCTATGATTTCTGGAAATATCGAACAAGTAAATTCGGAAATATGGAAAATATATCTATATTTGTCCGCCGATTAAGAATAAACCTCATGTTCAACAGCCCGGGAGCAACGGCCCGGAGAATAGCATTCTATGGAGATACTGGATAAAACAGACTTGCAGATTTTGCGGGTCTTGCAAAGCAACTCGCGCCTTACCACCAAGGAGTTGGCGGCGCAGGTAAACCTGTCACCCACGCCGGTTTTCGAGCGGGTGAAGCGGCTCGAGGCCAACGGATACATCAAGAAGTATGTGGCGGTGCTCGATCCGGCGAAACTCAACCGGGGATTCGTGGTCTTCTGCAGCGTGAAGCTGCGTCGGCTCAACCGCGACATTGCCCTCGAGTTTACCCGCATCGTGCGCGAGATTCCCGAGGTGACCGAGTGCTACAACATCTCGGGCGACTACGACTATCTGCTCAAGATTCATGCCCCCGACATGAAATATTATCAGGAGTTCATCCTCAACGTGTTGGGCACCATCGACAGCATGGGGTCGCTCATGAGTACCTTTGTGATGGACGAGGTGAAACACGAGTACGGTATCCCCCTGTGACGGGGCGGTGCGGTTGTCCGGTTGGGGCAGGGGATGTGAAACGTCCCGGCGGCATCAGGCGATTTCGAGGTCGAAGGTGTCGTAGAAGTTTTTGATGTCGGGGTTCTTCTCGATCATCTTCATCAGTACGTCTTTGGGGCTGAAGATAATCTCTTTCTCACCGGGCTGGTTGACACGCAGTTGCATGGAAAACTGGTTGTTCTTCAGTGATTTCTGCAAAAAGGTCATCAGCTCGTAGAGGTGTTCGTTGATGACGTTGACCTGGATTTGCGAGTCGACCGACACGACAAACGTGCGGGGGTCGGTCAGCTTGGGCAGGCAACTCTTCATGGTGTTGACCAGCACCACCTCGGTAGGGATGGTTTGGGTATAGGCGAGCCAGGCCGCATTGAGCGCCTCTTCGGTAAAGGGGGTGTCGAGCACCTCCTGCTGTACCGTGGGAGCCTGTTGCTCCGGGGCCGCCTCGACCGGTTTCTGGTGAATGGAGATGCGTGCCGGGGCCGCCTTTTTCGTCGGGTTGGGTTGTGCCGGCGCCATTGGTTTGTGGGCCGGGGCTGTGGGGCGTATGGTCGAGGCCCGATAGGTGGCCTGCGGTTCCGACGTCTGTGCTGCCGGAGCTTGTGCCTGTGCCGGATTGGGCCGGGGTTGTTGCTGTTGCGGCTGTTGCGGCACGGCCTGTACCTGGGGGAGCGGCTGAGCCGGGGCTTGAGCCTGATGCGGTTGTGCGGCCGGTGCACTGCCCGGAGAGGCCGAGGTAATCTTTTGCAACGGCGGTTCCTGAGGTGGGACGCTGACCGGGTGAAGAATCTGGCAGATTTGTATCAGGGTCAGCTCCACCAGGAACTGCTTGTTGTTGCTTATGCGGTAGTCGAGGTCGCAGCGGTTGCTCAGCTCCATGGCCCGGTAGAGGAAGGCGAGCGGGCACTTCTGAGCCTGTTCGCCATAGCGTTGGGCCACCGAGGCACTCACCTCGAGCAGGGGTAGCGTGGTGGGCTCTTTGCATACCAGCAGGTCGCGCAGGTGGCGGCTGAGACCGCCGACGAAGAACTGCCCCTCGAAGCCGTGGTCGCGCACCTCCTTGAAAATCATGAGTGCTTGCGGCACGTTGCCCTGCAGGAAGGCATCGACCAACCGGAAGTAGTATTCGTAGTCGAGTATGTTGAGGTTGTCGATTACCGCCTTGTAGGTGATGTGCCCGCCCGAGAAGCTCACCACCTGGTCGAATACCGAGAGGGCGTCGCGCATACCGCCGTCGGCCTTTTGGGCGATGACGTTGAGCGCTTCGGGTTCGGCGGTGATGCCCTCTTGCGAAGCGACATATTGCAGGTGTTCGGCGATGTCGGCCGTGGTGATGCGCTGGAAGTCGTAGACCTGGCAGCGCGACAGGATGGTGGGGAGAATCTTGTGTTTCTCGGTCGTGGCCAGGATGAAGATGGCGTGGTGGGGCGGCTCCTCGAGGGTCTTCAGAAATGCGTTGAAGGCCGCCGTCGAGAGCATGTGCACCTCGTCGATGATGAAGACCTTGTATTGCCCGATTTGAGGCGGTATGCGCACCTGGTCGATGAGGACGCGGATGTCGTCGACCGAGTTGTTCGATGCGGCGTCGAGCTCGATGATGTTGTAGGAACGCTGTTCGTTGAAGGCGCGGCACGACTCACATTCGTTGCAGGCTTCGCCCGACTCGGTGGGGTGGAAGCAGTTGATTGTCTTGGCAAAGATGCGGGCACACGAGGTCTTGCCTACACCGCGGGGCCCGCAGAAGAGGTAGGCATGGGCCAGTTTTTTCGAGTCGATGGCGTTTTTGAGGGTCTGGGTAAGTGCTTTCTGACCTACCACCGACCGGAAGGTCGAGGGCCTGTATTTCCGTGCCGAAACAATATAGTCGTCCATATCGTGTTTTAAAGTTCTGTTCTATGTTTCTTTACCTTGTGCGGCCAACTGCCGGGCCTGTCGTGCACGGGCAGGAGGGGGCGCGCTGCCGAGCCGCCGCCTTTTTTTGAACCCTACAAATATACACTTTTTTGCGCGGTTTCTATTCGGGCAAGTCGCTTTTCCCGAAGCAGAGGGGGAGCAGGCTGCGAATGGACTCGACGATATAGACCTCGTCGGTGCCGTAGAGATAGATGCGTATGGGGTAGCGGTAGCGCTCTTCGGTCTCGAGTATCACCTGGCGGCAGGCCCCGCAGGGAGCCGTGGGGTGCTCGATGAACTTTCCGCCCGTCTGTGCGGCGATGGCCAGCGCCTCGACCGCGCGGTCGGGGTATTGCGAGTTGGCATAGAAGAGGGTGGTGCGTTCGGCGCAGGTCCCCGAGGGGTAGGCGGCATTCTCCTGATTGCTGCCCGATACCAGCACTCCACCGGCCAGACGCACGGCAGCCCCTACCTGGAAACGGGAGTAGGGCGCATAGGAGCGGTTGGAGGCCTCTTTGGCGGCGTCGATCAATTTTTTCTCAGCTTCGGTGAGCTCTTCATACGAGCAAACCATTATCTTTGTGGTGATATTCCTGTTTTCCATAACTCTCATTAAGCGGGTTTACGGGTGTCTACTTCTGCAAAAACAGCGGGAGGCGGGTACAGTGACCCAGGAAATCGGGTTTCTCGACTTGGGCTGTGCCGTACCGCATCCTCTCTTCGTGGAACAAAGATAAGGAAATTTTTGAGAACAGGAATTTTTATCGTCCATTTTTAGAATTTAGATTCATGATGAAATTCAGATACGTCGTTGTCGTTCTTCTCCTCGTTCTTACGTTGGAGCCGCTCTCGGCCCAGCGCAAAAACAAAGCCTATCTCGACTATATCGAGCAATACAAATCGATTGCCATCAAGCATCAGAAACTGTATGGCATACCGGCCAGCATCACGTTGGCCCAGGGGCTGCTCGAGTCGGGGGCCGGCCGCAGCGAACTGGCCCGCAAGTCGAACAACCACTTCGGCATCAAGTGCCACAGCGACTGGAAGGGGAAGCGGGTCTATCATGACGACGACCGCAAGGACGACTGTTTCCGCAAATACGACTCGCCCGAAGACTCCTATGAAGACCACGCCAAGTTTTTGAAGCGGGCCCGCTATGCCTCGCTCTTCGAGCTGAAGGTGACCGACTACCGAGGTTGGGCCAAGGGGCTGAAGGCGTGCGGCTATGCCACCGACCGGTCGTATGCCAACAAGCTGATACAGACCATCGAACTCTATGAACTCTACGAATATGACCGCCCGAAGTTCAAGCCGATACGGGCGCAAGACCTGCCGCCGGTCGTGGTGGAGAATCCGCATGCGGTCTATCGTTCGTGGGGGTTGCTCTATGTCGAGGCCCGCGACGGCGACACGCTCGAGTCGATAGCCCAGGAGTTCGGCTTCTCGGCCAAGAAGCTGGCCGGGTATAACGAGATACCCCGCGACTATCCGCTGGAAGCGGGCGACATCGTCTACCTCGAGAAGAAAAAGAAGAAGGCCGAGAAGGGGTACGACTACGCCGTGGTGCGTTCGGGCGACTCAATGCACTCGATTGCCCAGCGTTACGGCATCCGCCTGAAGAACCTCTACAAGATGAACAAGTTGCCCGACGATTATATTCCCTCGGTGGGCGATACCTTGAAGCTGCGGTAGGGGTGGCGCTTCGCCGTCGCTCCGCGCCCCGTGAGGGGCCGGTTGCAGGCTGAACGGCGGCAGGTGCACGCTCGGCGTCACCTGCCACTCCATATTCTTAATCCTTAGAATTTAGTTCCAGTGTGCGACCCGACTCGATGGCCGCATGGAGAGTTGCATGCACCCCTTCACCTCAAATGCCCTTTCGATGCAGAATCAATAGAGGTTCCAGGTAATCGAGAGCACCTGGAATTCGGTGCGCCGGTTTATCTGGTTGGCAATCTCCTGGTCTTCGGGCGAGAGCTTGGTGATGTACTCCTCGGTGAGCACGTCGCCCTCCTTGAATTGCGGGTATTGCGTGGCCAGCTTCTTGGTGATGACCTTGGGCTGGCTTTCGCCGTAGCCCTTGGGTTGCAGACGGCGGGGGTCGATACCCGCCTTGATGAGGTAGTCGACTACCGACTGGGCGCGCCGTTCCGAGAGGCGCAGGTTGTACTGGTCCTTACCCTTGTAGTCGGTGTGGGCTGCCAGCTCTATCGACACGTTGGGGTTGTCGTCGAGCATCTTCACCAGTTCGTTGAGCGAGGTCTCCGACTCGGGCCGCAGGGTGGCGCGGTCGAAATCGTAGAAGATGTTTTCGATGAGAATAGGCTTGCTGATGGAGGCGAGCACGAAGTTGACGCCATACTCGGCATCCTTCTCTTCGGCATCGGAGATAAACTCCTGCTTCGAGTTGAGGTATCCGCGACAGGAGGCCAGCATCACGTAGTGCACGCCGCGGTCGAGCTTGAAGCGGAAGCTGCCGTCCTTGCGGGCATACTCCTTTTGATTCGAGCCGTCGTTGCCCACGATGCGGATGATGGCGTCGGGCACCGGCTCGTCGTCCTTGTCGATGACCGTTCCGCTTATCCACACGCGTATCGAGGGGAGCTCGAAGCTGTAGATGTTGTCGTAGCCCCGGCCGTCGCCTCGGTTGGACGAGAAGAAGCCGGTCTCCTCCTCGCCGAAGGTGATGCCGAAGTCGTCGGCCGACGAGTTGATGGGGTATTTCATGTTTTCGATTTGCCACATGCCCGAAGCGTTCATGCGGGCGCGGAAGATGTCGAGGCCGCCCATGCCCGGGTGACCGTCGGAGGCAAAGTAGAGGTCGCCGTTGTCGCGGATGTAGGGGAACATCTCGTCGCCCGGGGTGTTGATTTGTACACCCAGATTCTCGAGCGACCCCTCCTTGTCGGTGAGCGAGATGCGCCACAGGTCTTTCCCCCCGTATCCGCCCGGCATGTCGGAGACGAAGTAGAGGTATTCGCCGTCGGGCGATACGGCCGGCTGGCCGAAGGCCGAGAGGGTGTCGGCGGTGATTTCGTATTTTTGCGGCGGGCTCCACTGAGCACCCGTACGGGTAGAGGTGTAGATCTCGACCGAGGTGTCGGCGTTGGGCTCGCGACGGGCTTTGCTCAGGTACATGGTGGTACCGTCGGGGCTGAAGCTGACGATGCCCTCGTCTTCGTCGGTATTGACGTCGCCCTCGATGGGTTCGGGTTTCTGCCAGGCCCCCTGCTCGTCTTTCTTTGAGAAGTAGATGTCGCAGTTCTTGGTACCGGTGATGCCGCTTTTGTTTTTGCCCAGAGCCTTTTCGGTCGACGAGGTGAAGTAGAGCTGGTCGTAGTCTTTCCCCAGATACATGGGGGCGAAGTCGCTGCGGCGCGAGTTGAGTATCGTCGCCTTCTTCACCACATAGCGGGTAGGCGTCTCTTTCCACTGGACGGCCAGGTTGCAGCCCCGTATGCCGTTTTTGGCCAGGGAGCTCTGCGGATTGGTCTCGAGATAGGCCTGGTAGTTCTTGATGGCATCCTTGTATTTCCCCTCGAACTGCTGGCTGCGGGCCAGGTAGAAGAGGGCCATGCTGTCGGGATAGTCGTATCGGATGGCGTTTTGGTAGGCGGCCGAGCTGCGGGCCGCCATGTTGATGCGGCGGTAGCACTCGCCCATCTTGAAGGCCACCTCGCCGCGCAGCTTGCGCTCCTTGCGGGGGTTGGTCTTGCTGTATACCTTGCGGTAGGTCTGGGCGGCATCGTAAAATTCGCCCCGGGCGTATTGCTCGTTGGCAACGCTTAGTTTTGCCCCCGAGCACGACGCCAACACGCCGGCCATAGCCAATCCCCAGAATACTGCCTTTATCTTCATCTTTTCTCCTTGCGGGCGACGACAAGGCCCGAGCGGACGACCGTGTCCCGCCCTGCCTTTCGTGTGTACCGATACTATTATAGTATACGTTTTTTTTGCCGTTTTATTGTGTGGCCGCCGGGGCGAATGTCAGGGGAGCAGCAGCGAGCTGTCGCCGTAGCTGAGGAACCGGAAACCGTGGGCCAGGGCGTAGTCGTAGATTTCGCGCCAACGTCCGTCGACAAAGGCCGAGACGAGCAGGAGCAGCGTGCTCTGCGGCTGGTGGAAGTTGGTGACCATGCCCTGCACGATGTGGTAGTGATAACCCGGGGCGATGATAATCTGGGTGGCGGTGACGAGGCGCGTCATGCCGTGGCGGTCGAGGTAGTCGACGATGTGGTGCAGGGCTTCGCGCGAGTCGATGTCGGGACTGCCGTCGTAGGGTTGCCACTGGCTCACGACGAGGTCGTGCGGCTCGGCATCGGGGTTGGCGGCCAGCATCTTGCCTATGTAGTAGAGGCTTTCGAGCGTACGCACCGAGGTGGTGCCCACGGCTACCACGCGGCGGTCGGTGCGGGCCAGGGTGTCGATGAGGTCGCGGCTTACCGAGATGTACTCGGTGTGCATCTCGTGCCCCTCGAGGGTCTCGCTCTTCACCGGCTTGAAGGTGCCGGCGCCTACGTGCAGGGTGAGTTCGAGCTCGGGTATCCCCTTGGCCCGGATGGCCTCCAGCACCTCGGGGGTGAAGTGCAGCCCGGCGGTGGGGGCGGCTACCGACCCTTCGATTTTGGAGTAGACGGTCTGGTAGGTGGTCTTGTCGCTCTCTTCGGTCTCGCGGTTGAGGTAGGGGGGGATAGGCAGTTCGCCGGCATGGTCGAGCAGGGCGGCGAAGGTGACCTCGGGGTTGTCCCACGAGAAGCGCACTTCGCAGGCATTGCCGTGAGGCAGGCCCCGCTCGGCGGTGAAGTGTACCCGCTTGCCGTCAATCTCGACCTCCTGCGTGAGGGGGCCGCTCTTCCACTTCTTGGCGTTGCCGATGAGGCAGAGCCACGAGCACGAGCGGGTCGACTGGAACGAGAGGGCGTACTCGTGCGGCTCGAGGGGTTCGAGACAGAAGACCTCGATGAGGGCGCCGGTCTCCTTGCGGAAGTGCAGGCGGGCCTGTATCACCCGGGTGTTGTTGAAGACCAGCAGGCTGTCGGGGGGCAGTACCCGGGGCAGGTCGTAGAAGTGGTGTTCCTCGATGGCTCCCTGGCGGTAGACCAGCAGTTTGGAGTGGTCGCGTTGCGGGAGGGGAAACTTGGCGATGCGTTCGTCGGGCAGCGGATAATTGAAATCCTCGATGCGAATATCTTGTGTTTTTTGCATAATCTGTTTTGAATATCGTGCAAAAATAAGCAACTTTGCCGAATATAGCACGGTTCGCCACGACGAAATCGCAAGTCGCCGGCGAATCGCGAGACTCTTTAAAATGATGATATTATGGTAAAAGTTGGCGACAGAGTACGCTACCTCAACGCCGTAGGAGGCGGGGTAGTGGTGAAAATAGTGAAAGATATAGCCTATGTCGATGAAGATGGTTTCGAAACCCCGGTACTGGCCCGGGAGTGTGTGGTGGTAGAACCGGCCGAACCGGCCCGCAAGAGTGCCCCGGTACCCGCCTCGAAGGTGGTGGAGTTGCCGCCGGTCGAGAAGGGGATGGCTTCTAAAGCTGCCGACAAGGAGGACGAGCTCGCTGTCGAGGAGCGCCCCGAAGGCGAGAAGCTGAATATCACTCTGGCCTATATCCCTGACGAGAGCAAGCACCTGAACACCACCCGTTTCTCGTGCTACCTGGTGAACGACAGCAACTACTATCTCTACTTTGCCTACCTGAGCCGCGACGACGAGGGATGGCGCACCCGCTATGCCGGGGTGGTAGAGCCCAACATACAGCTGCTGCTCGAGGAGTTCGGGCAGGAGGATGTCAATGCCCTCGAGCGCATCGGCTTCCAGTACATCGCCTTCAAGAAAGACAAGCACTTTGCCTTGAAGAGCCCGGTGGCCGTCGAGTACCGGCTCGACACTACCAAGTTCTACAAACTGCATACCTTCCGCGAGAGCCTCTATTTCGACGAGCCGTCGTGGTGCATCGACCTGGTGAAGAACGATGTGCCCATGCGACCCATGGTGCTCGACGCTACCGATCTGGAGCGGGCCATGAAGATGAAGAAACAGGTCGACACTCCGGTGCGCAAACCGGTGACCCGGCACGACGACAAGCCCGGCATCGTCGAGGTAGACTTGCACGCCTCGGCTCTGCTCGACACGACGGCCGGACTCTCCAATTCGGACATCCTCAACTATCAGCTCGACAAGGTGCGCGAGACGCTCGACCAGTATCGGTATGCCAAGGGACGCAAGATTGTCTTTATCCACGGCAAGGGCGAGGGTGTGCTGCGCAATGCGCTGCTCAAGGAGATACGCGACAAGTACAAGAACTGCACCTGCCAGGATGCCTCGTTCCGCGAATATGGTTTCGGGGCCACGATGGTGACCGTGCATTGAGAGGGGTTTGAATTGTAAATCGTTGATAATAACGGGATATGAAAAGAATACTCTTTTTGTCTGTCGCGCTTTGTTTCACAGCCTTGTGCAGCATGGCGCAGACCTGCCGCATTTACGCCGCATTCGTCTATTCGGAAGACAAGGTGAGAATCAATTATGGAACCGAGAAGAAATACGAGCCTTTGAAGGATGAAGCCGGGAGGGAACTGCGCTTTTTCTCTTTCCCGGGTGCGCTGAACTATCTGTCGAGACAAGGTTGGCGGCTGGAGGGGAATTTTACGGAAGTAAGCGGCTCTTCGGGTGGATTCAAGGGCAATAACTGGGGTAGAACCTCGAGCGAAACTACTTATATTATTAGTAAGGAGGTCTCGGAAGAGGAGGCTAAAGCGTTGTTTGAACAAGTAGTCAAAGAGGTGAAAGAATAGCGATAGAGGGTATGCCGATATGTATCTGATAGAAACAAAAAAGGAGAGGGCTTCGGCTCTCTCCTTTTTTTGTTATTGATTGGATTTTCAGTCTCATCAGAAGGGCCGGTGTCCACCGGGACCGCCCGGGGGAGGGCCGGGATGGCCGTAGCCGCGGGGGCCACCGGGGCCCATGTCGGGGCGTTTGTCGCCGAAGGTGTTGAAGCGGTAGGTGAAGGTCAACAGACCGTAGGTGTTGAGGGTGTTGTACTCCACATCCTGAATGTAGTTACCCGTGACGGTACGGCGTATGCTGTTGCGCTGTCCCAGGATGTCGTAGATCTTGAGGGCGATGGTGGCGTTTTTGCCTTTGAGGAACTGGTAGGAGGCTTGAGCGTTCCAGATCCAGCTCTCGGTGTTGTATCCGGCCGAGTATCCCGACATGCCGTTGTAGGTGAGGTCGGTACCCAGGGTGATGGACCAGGGCAGGTATCCGCTCAGGTTGAGGGTGCCGCCGTAGTTGTGGGTGCTCTGGTCTTTCTGGTTCTGCATGCTGTTGGTGGCGAGCGCATACCGATAGTTGCCGCGCAACTCGACATCGAAGTAGTCCGATCGGAAGGCGATGCCCAGATTTTCGGCGGCATTGAACGAACCGGCATCGTTGCGCATGCCGTTGTTGTAGCCCACGTTGTTGTTGTAGCTGAGGCGGCTGAAGCTGTTGAGCTGCCAGTGCTTGTTGCGGAAGGGGGTGTTGAACATCAACATACCCGAGGCGTTCCACACGCCGTTTACGTTGCGGTAGGTGGTGGTCTGTCCGCCGGTGGTGGCATCGTAGGTGGTTTCGGAGATGATGCTGTTGGTGGTGAATCCGCCGAAGAGCATGGCCATGATGGCCCGTTGGGTAGCCTGGTCGTAGTCGTTGAAGCGCACGCGCAGCGTGTTTTTGAACGAGGGTTTCAGGGTGGGGTTACCGATAACGACACGCAGCGGGTCGGAGACGTCGGCCACGGGTTGCAACTGCGCCATGGTCGGTTGCGACGATGAGCCCCGGTAGTCGATGCGCAGCGAGGTCTGTTTACCCATCTTGTAGCGGTAGCGCAGGTAGGGAGCTACGTTGAATACGGTGCGCTTGGGTATGTTTCGGTTGCTGTTGATGCGGTCGATCGATTGCGACGACGACGGCTCTACGGCCACACCCACGTCGTAGGTATAGGTGGGTTTCACCTGCTTGAATCCCACCTGGGCCCGGTGCATGTAGTAGTTGTTGCGGAAGCTGTTGCTCAGGTCGTCGTTGCGCAAGGTATCGAGCGGTAGGGCCGTGAGCGGGTCGGTAAATACGTCGTAGGTATATTTGTCGGCGTTGTTGAAGTTGGCCTGGAAGCGGTACGAGAAGGTGAGGAACCGTCCTTTCGATACGTCGCCCAGCGGTTCGGTCCAGGTGAGTCGGGCTCCGTAGCCGTTGCTCCAGGTGTGGTCGTCGTCTATCTGGTCGAGGGTGCTGTCGGTGGCCAGCTGGTAGTATTTGTAGAGGGCTTTGGTCCAGCCGTCCTCTTTCGTGTCGCTGAACTTGTATTCGGCCTGGATACTGAACGACCGGCCGGGACGCGAGAGGAACTTGTGGTTGTAGATGAGTTCGCCCGAGAGGTCGTAGCCGGTACCCTTGTTGAAGTTGTCGCTTTCGCTGAAGTTGACTTTGCTGCGGGCCAGGTCGCCGGCGGTGGTGAGGGCCGAGTCGTAGCTGTCGGAGCGGGAGAGGGCCACGGCAAACTTGGGTCGGAACTCGAGGGTGTTGAGCGAGTCGATTTCCCAGTGGATACGGAAGTTACCGCGGATGTTCTGTCCGTGGTCGTTCATCTTGTTGTGTCCGCTGTAATAGGATGTACTGTCGGCAAAGAGGTTTTGGCGCTCGGTGCGTTGCAGCACGTTGCGGTTGCTGTTGTTGTAGCTCACGTCGCCGCCCACGCGGAACTCCTCGCCCTTGCCCACGTTGAAGTTGACTCCCACGTTGTGGCTGGTGTTGATGCCGTTCATGCCGCCGAATCGGCGGAAGCGGCTGCCGCCCAGGTCGGTGAATCCCATGTTGTTGGTGTTGTTCGACCCGGCGAGGATAGTTATCTGGTTGTCGCCGAAGAAGCGGTTGATCATGGCTCCGGCTTCGTAGCGTCCGTCGAGGCCGTAACCGCCCGAGACGTTGCCGAACCAGCCGTGCTTCATCCCCTTCTTGATGGTGAGGTTGATGACGGTCTCCTCTTCGCCGTCGTCGACACCGGTCAGACGGGCGAGGTCGGACTTACGGTCGACCACCTGCAGCTTCTCGATGATGTCGACCGGCAGGTTTTTGGTGGCTATCTTGGGGTCGTCGGAGAAGAACTCCTTGCCATCGACCAGAATCTTGGTAATCTCTTTGCCGGCGTGGGTGATTTTGCCCTCGCTGTCGACCTCGACACCCGGCAGTTTCTTCAACAGGTCTTCCACGACCGAGTTGGGTTGGGTTTTATAGGAGTCGGCATTGAATTCGACGGTATCTTCTTTCACCACCACCTCGGGAGCTTTCCCCACGACAACGGCCTCTTGCAGCAGAATGTCGTTGCTCTCGAGCAGAACCGACCCCAGATTGCGGCGGGGCTGCCCGGCGGTGAGCCGCACCGGTTCGTAGGTGGTCTTGTAGCCCAGGAACGAGAAGGCGGCCAGGTAGTTGCCGGCCTTGTTGACCGTGAGGGTGAAGGTGCCGTTGTCTTTGCTCGACACGCTGGTGACAAAGGAGCTGTCGCGAGCCGCAAGCAGCCGGATGCTCACCTGCGGGAGCGGAGAATCGTCGGTCTTGTCTTTTACAGTGCCCGAAATGGTAAACTGACCCCAGGCACTCTGGGCTGTCAGCAAGCAAGAAATACAAGCAAACAGGATAAAAATACCTCTTTTATACATCTTAAAAAAATCCAATCTATTGATCACTTCGATTTCAATGCTTATAAGACCCCGACATCTTGTCAAGGTTTAAATGCTCCCACTGTCTTTTTGCATTTTTTTAGAGAGCGATTGTTTTTACCTGTCAATTTTCTCTAAAAACCGACCACCACGGACCGTGGGTTGTCCGTGGGGCGTTAGTCTCTTGTCTCTTGTCTCGAGGAGGAACATCCCTCCCCGCTATCTGGCACTTGGCTTATCTTATTTCAACGACAGGTATCGCTCGATGTATTCGGAGCCCGTCCGGGCGATTCGGGTGGTGGCTATGAAATACCAGCACATGGGTACGAAGCAGAAAAAGAATCGCTTGGACGAGTAGGCCAGCACGTTCTGTATCGAGTCCCACACGTAGTCGACGTGGTAGATGACCAGCCCGTAGAAGAGTAGACTCAGGAGAATCATGCCCAGCAGGGGCAGGTTGTCGCGGCTCTTGACCATGAACCAGAGGTTGGCGATGAAGAAGAGGGCAAATGCCGGGAAGGTCCAGCCGTAGTAGAGCGGTGCGGCGAAGAGGTCCCAGAAGCCCTTGACGATGAGGCCGGCCTTCTCGCCGTCCCAGAAGAGGCGGGTGATGGCCATCCCCTCGGTGTAGAGTCCGCCCACCTTCATGTAGACAAACCAGATGACGGCCGGGAGCAGGGCCAGGCCGGTGAAGTACCACCCCTTGCGATAGCTCTTGCGGCGGATGCAGTCGATGAGCAGCACGATGCAGGCGGCACCGATGAAGACGATGCCCTCGTTGCGGCACCACATGTTGGCCCCCAGGAGCAAGGCTCCGGCATAGAGTTCGTGGTCGTGGCGGCTGCGCAGCCAACTGGCGGTATAGGCGATGCCCAGCGAGGCGAATATGGCCTGCATGACGTTGGTGGCCGAGAGCGACGAGAAGGCGAGCATCTCGGGAGCCATCATCATGAAGAGGGTGGCCAGGGCGGCCAGGGTCTTGCCCGTGTTGCGCCGCAGGATGCCGTAGAAGGCAACGACGAAGAAGAGATACATGAGGGCCGGGATGGCCTTGGAGGTCTCGGCTCCCAGCAGGTAGACGTAGGCGTAGCTCAGTTGCACGAAGGGGGCATAGGCTATGCTGCCGCCCGCCCGGTGTATCGAGGGGTTGTAGTCGGCGTCGAAGAGGCTCATGCGCATGTAGGTGTGGTCGTGGGCGGCCACGAAGCCCAGAGTGTCGAAGGCGGCGAGGCTGTCGCGGTCGCTGGGCGGGAAGAAGATGCACTTCGAGAAATTCATATATTCGCAGTAGCCGATGAGGAGGAGCAGCAGCACCCACACCAGGTTGGCCTGTCGCCAGTCGTCGAGCATGGCCGGGGTGAGGCGCAGGCTGTCGATGCCGCGGTAACGCCACACGACAAACAGCAGCAGGGCGAAAAGGAGGAGTCCGCCCAGCAGCACCGAGGAGGCCGTGAGGGGGATGTGCAGCAAATCGAGCAGAGCCATGATGATGGTTTGCAGGGTCATTCCCAAGGGGAACGAAAGGCCGATGCGTTCGGTCCACGAAAACCGCGAGCCGACGAGCGCAGTCAGCAAAATGCCGTTGAGGCAGGTAAGTATGATTCCGAGTGTGAGCATGGCATTACGGTTTGGGGTGAACGGGAAGTACGATGTGAGGCACCTTCTTGGGTACCTCGTAGCCGAGATATTCGTAGCCTATGCCGTTGACGATGGCTACATGGGTAATCTTTTGGCTCCAGGGGGTTACACCCAGTTCCGAGGGGATGATGACCCGGCGAGGGTAGAGGAAACGGGTGGCCCACAGTTTGTTGTAGGGCTCGCCCGAGAAGATGCGTTCCTGCCCCTCGGGGTAGAAGGCCTCTTTGCCCGGCAGCAGGATGACGGCATCGGGCGGGGTGTTCTCCTTGAGGTAGCGCAGGTAGACGTGCGAGAGGCCCAACTTCATCTCGTACCGTTCGTCGGTAGTGGTTTGGGCATAGTGTTGAGCCACCTCGAGGTTGCCCTTGAGCATGTTGTAGGCCCAGTTGTATCCCGGCTGCAGGCCGAGTACGAGTTTGTTCAGCAAGAAGGCGACAACGACCACGGCCAGCAGATTCTTGACCACCCAGGCGGCGGTGATTCCCGTCTTGGCGGCGGTGTCGTTTTTGCGAACCGGTTGCTTTTTGGAGGATGCGGTCCTGTTTTTCATTGTACGTTTTTTTTCCAGAAACGGTATTTCAGCAAGGTGCCGATAGCCTTCAGTCCATCTCTCAGGCGCAGCTTCTTTCCCTCCTCGATCGAGCGGGGGTAGTAGCGGATAGGCACCTCTTTTATCTTGTAGCCCAGGCGCGAGACTTTGGCCGTCACCTCGGGGCAAAATTCAAAACCTTTGCAGTCGAGCGGAATCGACTTGAGCAGCCCGGCGTCGAACATCTTGTAGCAGGTGGGCTCGTCGGTAATGCGCTGGTCGTAGAGCAGGTTGGTCATCACCGACAGGAACTTGCCGCCCAGCTGGTAGCTGAAGTAGGTGTGCGAGTTCTCCTCGGCCAGGAAGCGCGAGCCGTATACCACCCGGTATTGGCCCGAGAGCAGGTGCGGCAGCATCCGGGCGAAGTCGTTGGGGTCGAGCTCGAGATCGGCATCCTGCATCACCACATAGTTGCCGGTAACCGCCTGTATGCCTGTGCGCACGGCCATGCCCTTGCCCTGGTTGCGGTCGTGCACGAGGTAGGTGATGGGGGCCTGGGGGTGAGCGGCGATGAAGGATTGTACGATGCGTCCGGTCGAGTCGGTCGAACAGTCGTTCACGACAATCAGTTCCCGGTCGATACCTTCGCCCAGGTCGGCGTCGAGTACGCGTTGCAACAGTTCAGCAATAGTCTTCTCTTCGTTATATGCCGGAATGATAATTGATAATGTGTGACACGTCTGATTCATAACTTGCTATCGGCTAAAAAGATAATGCCGCTTTTCCGCTTCGGGTGCAAAAGTAGAACAATAATTTTGGCTATGCAAGCATTTGCGGCGAAAGTATGGGGTTTGACGGGACCTCGAGAGGTGTGGCCGGAAGAGAAAACCGTTGTCGGAGAGGACGGGGCGGGCGGCCCGGTAAAACTTTTTCGGGCGCCGGCTTCGGTCGTGAATGTAATTATACTATCTTTGCAGCGATAAATCGCCCGGCCATTCTCCCGGGTTCTAACAAGCTATATATGAAAGATTTTTTTTCTATTCTTCGGCGGTTTGTACCACCCTATAAATATTACCTTGTTCTCAATATCTTTTTCAACATACTGGCGTCGATACTGACGCTCTTCTCCTTTGCGCTCATCATCCCTATTCTGGAGATTCTTTTCAAGCTCAAGCAGGCTACCTATACCTTCATGCCGTGGGGGTCGGCTTCGCTCAAGGATGTGGCGGTCAATAATTTCTATTATTACATTACGAACATAATCAATGAGCAGGGAGCCGGTTTTGCACTGCTCATCCTGGGGGTGTTCCTCATGGTGATGACCTTCTTCAAGACGACAGCCACCTATCTGAGTTCGCACTTCATGATTCCGTTGCGGTCGGGCATCGTGCGCGATATACGCAACTATGTGTACGAGAAAGTAGTGAGTCTGCCCATCGGCTTCTTTACCAGTGAGAAGAAGGGCGATGTGATGGCGCGCATGTCGGGCGATGTGGGCGAAATCGAAAACTCGATCATGGCCTCGCTCGACATGATGTTCAAAAACCCCATCATGATTCTCGTCTGCCTGGGCACGATGTTTGCCATCAGCTGGCAACTCACGGTCTTTGTGCTCATTCTGCTGCCCACGGCCGGTTACATCATGGGTCAGGTGGGCAAGAAGCTCAAACGCCGTTCGCTCGAGGGGCAGAACCAGTGGGGACAGCTGATGTCGATTATCGAAGAGACCCTGGGCGGCTTGCGCATCATCAAGGCCTTTAATGCCGAGGCCAAGATGATCAAGTGGTTCCACGCCGAGAACAACGTCTTCTACAAAATATCGAACCGCATCAACCGCCGGCAGGCGCTGGCTCACCCCATGAGCGAGTTCCTGGGTACCTGCACCATCTGCATCGTGCTGTGGTATGGCGGTTCGCTCATCCTCTCGGGCACGAGCAGCATCGACGCCGCTTCGTTCATCTATTATCTGGTTATCTTTTACAGCATCATCAACCCCGCCAAGGATCTGTCGAAGGCGGCCTACTCGATACAGAAGGGTTTGGCCTCGATGGTGCGGGTCGACCTGATTCTCTCGGCCGTGAACCCGATACAGGACCCCGAGAAGCCGGTCGAACTGACCGACATGAAAGAGGGCATCGAATATCGCGACGTGTCGTTCCGCTACAATACCGAGAATGTGGTGAAGCATGTCAACCTCACCATCAAGAAGGGGCAGACTGTGGCGCTGGTGGGGCAGTCGGGTTCGGGCAAGTCGACCATGGCCGACCTCTTGCCGCGCTTCTACGACGTGAACGAGGGGGGCATCTACATCGACGGTGTCAATATCAAGAACTTCAGGGTGCACGACCTGCGGGGGCTGATGGGTAACGTGAACCAGGAGGCCATCCTCTTCAACGACTCGTTCTACAACAACATTACATTCGGCGTCGAAGATGCCACCATGGAGCAGGTAATCGAGGCGGCCAAGATTGCCAATGCCCACGAATTTATCATGGCTACCGAGGATGGTTACAACACCTGCATCGGCGACCGGGGCAGCCGCTTGTCGGGCGGCCAGCGTCAGCGGGTGAGCATCGCCCGGGCCATCCTGAAGAACCCGCCCATCCTGATTCTCGACGAGGCTACGTCGGCCCTCGATACCGAGTCGGAACGGCTCGTGCAGGAGGCGCTCGAGAACCTCATGCGCAACCGTACCACGCTGGTGATTGCCCACCGCCTCTCGACCATCAAGGATGCCGACCTCATCTGCGTGATGCACGAGGGCGAAATCGTGGAGCGGGGCCGTCACGACGAACTGATAAAACTCGACCGCTACTACAAGCGGTTGGTCGACATGCAGAAGTTCTAAGGAGCATGTGATACAAGCATAAAAAAAGCACCGCGTTCCCGCGGTGCTTTTTTTATGTGTGGGCTTGGGAGCCGACGGTTCGAGGATTGAGAGGCGGCCGGGTCGTGTGGCCGGTTGCGGTCAATGAACTGCCCGGTTGTGGCGTTTGCGGTAAAGGCGCTTGATCCACAGGTAGTATCCCGTGAGGGGCAGCGTGGCCCCCAACAGAGCGGCCAGGAACCAGATGATGCGGGTGAGGTTTCCACCCCAGGCCCCTGTGTGTACCGAGTAGATCCAGCCCCGTATCTTGCCCGAGTTGCCGGTATCTTTGTAGAGCGATGCACCGGTGATCTGGCCCGATTGCGGGTCGAAGGTGTAGCGGTCGGTACCGCGTATGTTGCCGTAGCGGTTGTTCGACACGCTGGCCGTGCCGTCGGTGATTTCGATTTTCAGGCGGTCGGGATTCTCGGCAGCGACTTGGTCGTAGACCTGTTGCCAGCAGGCAAACGGTGTTACCGGGGCGGTGGCTTCGGTCGTTGTGCCCGGTTGAGGGCCTTGTGGGCTCTTCTCTTTAGGAGCAGGACCTTTGGCCGGTGCGGTGGTCTCTACGCCGAACAGGGTATAAAAGGCGTTTTTGTACCAGTCGAACGACCAGGTGAGCCCCGTGAGAGCCATGACCAGAACCAGCAACAGTACATAGATGCCGCCGGCCGCGTGCAGGTCGTGCCAGAAGCAGGTCTTCCCCTTTCGCAGGGCTATCTGTATGCCGTTTTTCAATCCCTTGCGGGAGCGGGGCCACCAGATGACAATACCGCTTAACAAGATGATGACGAAGAGTAGCGTGCTGATGCCGGTAATGCGTTTCCCCCAGAAGATGCCGCCGTCGGCCGGTTGGCTGTCGAGCAGCCAGCGGTGCAGCATAAAGACGGTGCGGAAAAAGGGGGTGCGCTGCGATTGCCCCAGCACCTCGCCGGTATAGGGGTCGATATAGACCGCTGCGCCCTTGGGAGCCGAGAGGTTCACCTGGTAGGAGCGGTCGGGTTGGGGATAGATGGTGACACCGGTTATGGTTGCCCCTTTAGTCAGTTGACTCTCGACCTTCTCGACCAACGTGCCTACGGGAAGGGGTTGTGAGCCGGGGCTCTCTACGTAATAGAGGTGGCGGTTGGTAAGTTGGGTGACTTGATCCTCGAAAACCAATAATGCGCCTGTAAAACAGATGATTGTGATAATGAGACCGAAGGGAACCGCCAACCAAAGGTGGATTTTTCGGAATGTTTTTTTCATGTGTAATTCTCTTTTAGCATGTAAAATTAAAAAGAACCTGCGAGAATAAGGTTCATCGGCAGGCTCTTTTTTTGCTTGTCGGCGGGGGTTATCGTGCTTGCAGTTGTCCTACGCCAGCCACGCTCGTGGCTACGATGGTGAGCCCTTTCGAGGCGGAGGCCGTGGCGGGGTCTATCTTATATACGGTGGGGTAGCCGCTGGTGGTGCTTACCACGACGAAGGCGTGCCCGTTCTCGTCGATGTAGGGGGTGTTGCTCAAGGCACTGATATCGGCGGGGAGGCCCGAGACCTCGCGCAGGGTACCGTCGCCCTGGGTGTCGAAGATGACCAGGCGGTTGGCTGTGCCCTTGAATCCCTGGGCATCGTAGGCCAGCAGCATGAAGTAGTTGCCCCCGATATACCAACTGCGCAGGAAGGCGGCTTCGGTACCATCGGCATTTTTCAAGGCTTTGTAATAGGTGGGGTCGAAATCAATCTCGTCCCACGCGGCGCGGGTGTCGATGCGCACTACGCCGGCCGGCAGGGTGGTTTGCTGGCGGGCATCGCTCATGGTCTTGGCATAGCTGGGCGAGAGCACGTAGAGGTAGCCGTCGTCGGCCTTCCACACCATCTGGTAGTATTGCGAGCGGTTGCGGCCGCAGGCGTAGCTGATCTTATCGCTCTTGATAACCTTGTGCTCGGTGAGCGATTCGTCTTTGAAGAGAGCCACCCAGCACTCGTCGGGGTATTGGGTCCACTGCAGTTCGTTGGCTTTGTAGGAGCCGCTGCCCGAGCCTCCCGACTCGGTCTTGACCAAGTCGTCGTACCCCTCGCGCACATAGCCGTGGGCCCGGCCGTCGACCGTCTGTATGTAGCCCCACTGGCTCAGCCCCATGGGGACGGCGGCCGAGTAGAGGTAGTTGTCCACCTGTTCCAGTCCGGCGAGGGTCACATACTCGCCGTTGCCGAGGAAGTTCTCGGAGCGCAGGCGGATGTCGCCGGCACCGCTCCCGTCGGTAGCCGTCTGGTTACGGGCATCGATGTAGGCGGGGAGGAAGTGTTTGGGGTAGTAGGTTTCGGTGAGGCTCTGGCCGCTCTTGTCGGTGTAGGTGTAGCTTTGGGCATCGATGGTGCCGTTGCCCGACGAGGTGGTCATGATGTAATCGTTGTAGAGGCCGTAGGTGGTGAACCGGCTCAGTCGGTAGGTGCGCGGGTCCTTGGTCATCTCGAAAGCCGTGTTGAGGCTGTACGAGGCGGTTTGCCCGGCCTCACCCTGGTTGTAGTTGAGGGCAAAGAGCGACTGCCCGCCGTAGAATACCCAGTAGGTGGCGCCGTCGTTCTGGGTGCCCTGTACGGTAGGGGTCACCTTGCAGTTGGGGTCGTCGAGGCGGTCGGCGGTGAGCAGCACGTGGGTCGCGTTGTTGCCGGTGCCTACCGTGGCGGCAATCACATAGTTGCCTTTGGCGACTTCGGTCAGGCCGGTGAGCCCGGAAGGGACGGCAGGGCCATCTTCCTGGCACGAGGCGAGCAGCAGGCCCGCGGTCAGAAGTATCGAACTGGTGGGGATGAAGGAGAACTTTTTCATGCGTGTATGATTTTAAGTGAATAATTTTTGTTGTCGGTCTGGGTTGTTCAGTCGCCGAAGTGGACTCGTATCTTGCCATAGAAGGCACGGCCCGCTTTCTGGAGGCTGAAGTTGTCGTAGAGTCGCTCGTCGGTGAAGTTGCGGCACTCCAGCGAGAGGTTGTATCGCCCGTTGTGCAGGCTGTAACTGATTGCAAGGTTGTGCGAGAACTGGTCGGGAATCATGTAGGCGCTGCTGTTGGTCCCTATCACCTCGGAGTTGTAGCAGAAGCTGTGCAGATACTGGTTGTCGTAGGTGAGGGTGAGCAGGTTGCCCTTCCGGCCCATATCGTGCCAATAGAGGTTGATGTCGCTGTCGGCAAACATGTAGGGCACGTTGGCCATGCGGGCCTTGTAGGTGAGGTTGGGGGTGGAGTTGCCGGTGCTGCCTATCTGATACTTCTCCATGTCGCGTATGTCCATGTGCGAGAAGTTGCCGCCGAGGCTCAGCCACCGGGCCAGGCTGTACCGGGCCGAGAGGGTGTAGCCTTTGGTCACCACCTTGCCGTAGTTGGTGTAGGTGGCATTCTCCTTGCCGCCGCTCAGGTCCTGGATGTTGCGCTGTATGTAGTCGCGGGTGTTGCGATAGAGCAGTCCCCCCTCGAGGTAGAACGAGTGGCGGCCCAGGGTGCGGGAGTAGCTGAGGTTGAGGTTGACGTTGTGGCTGTTTTCGGGGCGGAGGTTCACCTGTCCGCTCTCGAGGTCCTCGTCGCCGAACATCTCCTCGATGGTGGGCAGGCGGTAGGCCTTCTCGTAGGAGAGTTTGGCCTGAAGACCGGGCAGCACGAAGCAGGTACCGGCGGCTCCATAGCCGGCCTGTTGCACGGAGCGGTGGACCATGACATAGTCGGTACCCTTGTCGTCGGTCGCCATGGGACCCGATACCCGCTGGTCGTAGTATTTGCCGAAAATCGAGAGGTTCCACCGGTCGGAGGGCATGAGGCGGTAGGAGAGTCCGGCGATGTTTTTGCGGGTATCCTTGGCAAATTCGTTCTCGATTTCGGTGCCGGTGAGCAGCGAAGCATTGGTGCGGTGGAAGAGATTCCACACATTATTAAAAGTGAGGGTATTGGCCTTGTTGAGGCGGTAGTTGAGGGTGAGGGTGGCACTCCAGTTGTCGTTGTAGGCCCGGGCATACTGTTCGCTCTGCTCGCCCCGGCCGTTGGTTTTGCGAATGCGCTCGCCGAACCAGTTGTAGCGGTAGCTGGCGGTATCGATATTGGTGGTGAGGTTGCGGTTGTAGTTGGCCGTGAAGGTGAGGTCGAGCCCCCGGGTGAGGAGGTCGCGCTTGCTGTACTCGAGCGAGGGCATGAGCGAGTGGCCGCGGCGGTGCTTCTCGCCGAAGACGGTGTATTGCCGCACGCCGGTCTGCACCTCTTTGTACATGCGGGAGTAGGTGAAGCCGAGCATGAGGCGGTCGGCCCACGGTTTGCCGGTTACCCCTACCTTGGCCACGGCAGCCTCGTTGTGGTAGGTGTCGTTGAACCGTTTTACCCGAAACACTTCGTCGGTAATGATCGACGAGCCGTCGGCGTTCCACTGCTCCACGTGGTCGGCATCGACCAGGTAGTTGTTGTCGGAGTAGTTTTGGAAGAGGTTGATTTCGTAGGTGAGTCCGTTCTTGAAGCTCTGCCCGAAGTTGACGTGCGACTTGTGGGTATTGAACGAGCCGTAGGAGTAGGCGGCGTCGAGAAACCAGTTGCGCCGCTGCTTGTTGGTAACGATGTTGATAACCCCGCCGATGGCGTCGGTGCCGAAACCTACGGGTACTACCCCCTTGTAGATTTCGATGCGGTCGGCAAAGCTGATGGGGATGTTGTTCAGGCTGAAGGAGCTGCCCACCCCCTCTTGCGGCACCCCGTCGATAAAGACTTTGATGTGTTTGCCGCTGAAGCCGTCGAGCATGAGTTGCATGTCGGAGCCTACGCCACCCGATTCGCGCAGCTTCATGCCGGGGGCCTTGGCCAGGGCGTCGCTCAGGTTCTTGGTCGAGTTGCGCATCTCGCGGGTATCGACCGCCACGGTATTGTAGGCCGAGCGTTGTACCCGGCTCACCCCGGTAGAGACCACGGTTACCTCGGCAAGCTCCTGGTTCTTGGGGGTGAGGGTTACGTTTATTTCGAGGGGCTCGCCCCGTTTCAGCGAGATGCGTTGCTCGAACGGGTCGTACCCGATGGCCGAGACTGTCAGCGTGTAGTCGCCCGCAGGCGCTTTGAGCCGGTAGCGGCCCCGCTCGTTGGTGGTTCCCCCCGATGCACTCCCTTTGAGGTAGACGGTAGCGAAATCGACGGCTTGCTTCTGGCCCGATTCGGTTGTGCTGACTTGTCCCGAGACGATGGCTCCGGCCGGGTGCCCCTCCCGATGGTGGCGGTGCTGCGCCTGGGCCGTAGTCCCGAGGAGTGAAAGCGTGTATACAGAGAGCGCGAGGAGTGTGCTGATTATTGTTCTCATCGAAAAAAGTTTGCTTTAGTAATTCGCTGCAAAATTATATCGACCCCGAAACGTGTACAATCGCATTTTATAGGTATTGTGCGGGTAGCTGCTCCCTATTCTTGGTTGGCGACAGCGGATTTTGTGGCCGGGAGTAGTTGCTTGCAAGAAAGTGAAAATGAGCAAGATACAACGAAAAAGTGTAGAGAATGGGGTGCTAACTCCCGTTTTTTTGTGTATGTTTGCAGCATGAAAGGTTTTGTGAAACATCTGCTCATGGTCTCGCTTGCCCTGATACTGGGGTGGGCCTCGACGCTGTTTTATGTGTCGGAGGCAGAGACGGCATGGGTGCAGAGTAGCGAAACCGAGAGCCCCTATACGCTGACCGACAGTGACAGCCATTCGTACCCGGTGCCCAGTTTTGAGGCCATTGTGCCGGCCGAGCGGGTGGCGGGAATCCATACGGTACGGTTCCCCTCGTCGCCGGTAGCCGAACGGGTAGGGAGTCACACCGCATTCTCTTCGGCGCAGCAGTGCTGCTGCCAACTCATAACCCTTCGTGAAAAGTCAATCAGACACGATTACGAGGGGTATAAGGCCCAGTTGTGTTCACACGGGCATTATCTCTATTCGCTTTGTCAAATGCTTATTTAGCAGGGCGGGCAGGTGTTCCCTGTCCGGATTGCGGAAGCCGGTTGCCGCTTCCGGCTCTCTTGTCGTGCCTGCGTGTGCGGCAGGATGAGGTCGCCGTGCCGTGCCGCGGCGGGGCAGCGCATGACTTTATAAACCAATATTACCCTGACTATTAGCATTGAAACAAAAATGGAAAATAAAGAGAAAGAGACTCATGTGTCTAAATTTGCAGAAAACCCCTATGTAGAAATCAAAAAGAGAGTGTCGATGGCCGGTGTGTGGTCGGTTGTGGTTGCCGTGGTGGCCTTTGGTGCTTCGGCCGTGTTGTCCGACCCGCAGTCGTCGTTGAAACTGTTCCTCATTGTGGTGGGCGTTTGCTTCCTGATCTACGGTCTTATCAAATTGGCCGTGGGCAACAAGGTGGCTGTGTGCCGGGCCAACGGTAAGGTGTTGAAGAAACACGAACTCCTCTTCGAGAGCAGCGAGGTTTCGCGTTTGAAACAGATGGTCGAGAGCGGCAACTTCCAGTCGATAGGTTTGTTGCCTCGTGCCGTAGGTCATAAGGCCGGAGCCAAGCTGACCCTCTTTATCGACGACGACCAGAGCTTTGCTACGGCTCAGGTTTCGGAGTTTATCCCGTTTGATTACGAGCCGGTGATGTCGCCCATGAGCTACGACGGCGATCGGGTGAAAGAGATTGCCGCACTGACCAAAGCCGCATAACTGTTTTACGGCCACGCAAAGAGGGGATTTCGATTTAGTTGTTATGCCATAAAGGGATTGTATAGGAGATACGAAGGTTCTCGTATCGTTATGTGTTTGTTTAATGCCTTCTGTCGGGCTGTCAATAAGACTCCGGGCAGAAGGTATTTTTTTATTTGTTTGGGTTGCCTGCCTTTTGCTGCCTTTATAGTGGGTGATAAGTAGTGCAGGATGCGTCTCGGCCCAGTACAAATGAAAACTTCGTTTTTATTTGCCTCGGCGCTCGACTTTCACTACCTTTACAGAAGGCAGGATGCGTCTCGGCCCAGTACAAATGAAAACTTCGTTTTTATTTGCCTCGGC
>NZ_CAMMHD010000014.1:0-100517 GCF_946496565.1 uncultured Barnesiella sp. | reverse complement strand
ATTACATTGGCAATCAATTCGTTATAAAGTTTTATTCTTTTTACGACAGTCCCTATATTAGCACGCCGATTTTCCTTATGGAATGCACGATTTATGACCTTAAAAATCTAAGTATCATTGAAAAAAACACAAAATAGACGAATTGCAAACCTTTGATATGCTTTTCAAGAGAGGTATAGATTTTGATATAATTCAAAGTTAATGACACCGATTACTCAAGAAGAAAACGATTTCAACCACATTTTTAGAAGCTCTAAAAATGGGTTCATTCAATTTGCATACTCCTATCTCGGGAATATGCAAGATGCCGAAGATGTAGTCATGGAGTCATACATTCAATACTGGGAAAACAAAGACAAAGAGACCTTCAAGTCGACCAACATAAAAGGATATATCTTTACCATCATCCGCAACCGGTGTATCGACGTACTCGAAGAGCGCAAAAACCTGCTGCAAAAGAACGACGAACTGCACCGCCATCTCATCGGCGAAATCGAAATCAACATCTCCTCGCTCAAAGGGTGCGACCCCTCCGAGCTCTTCACCAGCGAAATCGAAGAGATTGTAAACGACACCATCAAAACCCTGCCCAACCGTACCCGCGAAATCTTCTACGAACGGTACCTCGAACAGAAACCCTACAAAACCATCGCCGAGAACTTCGGCATATCGGTCAAAGGTGTGGAATTTCACATCTCAAAAAGTCTGAACATGCTGCGCAAAAACCTGAAAGACTATCTGTAACCGACAACAGCCTCCGTATTTCCAACGAAAGAGAAGCAGAGCCTCACCCCAGACATCCACGACCCGCCTTAACTCCCCCCTTATAAAAGAATCTTATTTTATAACTAGGGATACAACGATTTATAAGGTTTATATAATGTATGAAAAAAGAAACATTATATAGATATTTTGGGAATTGCGCCACCGAAGAAGAGCGCAATGAGGTCGTGACATGGGCACAGGCCTCGCCCGAAAACCTGAAGGAATTTTGCCGGGAACGCAACATATACAATGCCGTTTTATTATCGACCGACGCCATACAGCACACCCAGTACGACTTCCGCCGCCACTACCGCATACAGCTTCTGCGCATTGCCGCAGTAGTCATTCTGCTGCTTTCGGTAGCCTTCGGAGCCTTCTACTTCACGCTGAGCGACCGTATCGTTCCCCTCTACTCACTCACGGTTCCCGCCGGTAACAGCAACACCCTGCTCTTGCCCGACGGTACCAAAGTATGGCTCAATGCCGAATCGACCATCAAATACCCCTCGTCGTTCATGGGGCTGCAACGCAACATCGAAATCGAGGGCGAAGCCTACCTCGAAGTTGCCCACAACCGATGGAGACCCTTTATCGTCAACACCCCCAACGGAAAGATAAAGGTGCTGGGTACCAAATTCTACGTCACTTCAACCACCGAAGAGAAAGACTTCATGGTATCGCTCATCGAAGGCTCGGTAAAAATCTCGTCGGGCGACAAGAGCGCGACCCTCAAACCGGGCTACCGCGCTCAATTCAAAGACGGCGAATTCAAGCAATCGGTCATCCGCTCGCTCGAGTCGGAACTGTGGAAAGACGGTATCTACTATTTCAAAAACCAATCGTTCGCCGAGCTCATGGATGGTTTTGAAAAGTGCTTCGGCGTAAAAATCAGTATCGACCGAGAGATACAGAGCAACGAGCGCTATACCGGTAAATTCTATCGCTACAACGGTGTACAACATGCCTTACACGCCCTGCAACACGACTTCGATTTCGATTTCAAATGGAACAACGAACATAATACCATTTACATAACTGCAAAACACAAATAACATCTCCATGCCTATGAACATATAACACACCTATTACCCTGAAACACCCAAAACATTTTTTATTCACAATCCTTGTTGAATACCCATAAACACACATATGTATAGAAAAAGTTTAAAAGCACTTATCATGGCTTTTGCTCTGGCTTACGCATTCGAAGCCAGCGCCGATGCGTATTCTCGCATCTCCCTATCCGAAGTGAATACTCCGGTAGAAGACGTTCTGAAAAAGATCGAAAAAGAAGCGAAGTGTCTGTTTGTCTTCAATACACAAGTGGATACCCAGCGTAAAGTAAACCTAAACGTCAAGAATAAAACCGTCAGCGAAGTTCTCGACATCATGTTCAAAGGGACCGACGTATCCTATTCGATACAGAACCCCAACATCATGCTTTCGAAAAGAGCTGTCGCTCAAGAGCAGGGCAAAGGCAACAAGGGTGCTGCCACTGCCGCTCAAGCCACCAACGGCTCGAGAATCGTAACCGGTAACGTGACCGACGCCTCGGGCGAAACCCTCATCGGCCTCACCGTAAAAGTAGCCGGTACCAGCGTAGCCACCGCCACCGACATCGACGGCAACTACTCGATCAAGGTTCCGGCCGGGAGCAACGAACTGGAGTTCTCCTACATCGGTTACCAAACCGTGAAACAACCCATCAACGGGAAAGATAAAATCGACATCGTCATGCGCGACAACACCAAGCTGCTCGACGAGGTAGTGGTTACCGCCATGGGTATCGCCCGTAAGGAAGAGACACTTTCCTACTCGACCCAAACCGTAGGCGGCGACGAGCTGACCCGCGCCAAAGAGGCCAACCTCATCAACTCGCTGCAAGGCAAGAGCGCCGGTCTGGTCATCACGCCCAACTCGGGTGGTGCCGGTGGTGCCTCGAAAATCCTGTTGCGTGGTAACGCCTCGATGCTGGGTAACAACTCACCCCTTATCGTTATCGACGGTGTGCCCATGCAGAACAGCGTAAACGGTCAGATGGACATGGACGGCGGCGGTGCCACGATGATGGCCGACGGTTCGAAAGAGAGCAGCGACGCCCTTTCGCAACTCAACCCCGACGACATCGAGTCAATCACCGTGCTGAAGGGTGCCAACTCGGCCGCCCTGTACGGTAGCGCCGCTTCGAACGGTGTACTGATGATTACTACCAAGAAAGGTAAAGAGGGTCAGTTGCGTATCGATGTATCGAGCAGCACCACCTTCGAGACTCCGCTCAAGTTGCCCCAGATACAAAGCGTATACGGTGCACAGATGTCGGGTTCGGTAGAAAACGGATTTTCGATGGGATCATACAGTTGGGGCCAACGCATGAACTCCCTCGGCAACGAATATTACGACACAGCCAACTCGCCCTATCACCTTACCCGCAACTCATACGATATCAGCGACTTCTACCGCACGGGTACCAACTTCAACAACTCCATCTCGTTGAGCGGTGGTACGAAAGTGGCCCAGACCTATTTCTCTTACGGAAATACGACGGCCAACGGTATCGTCGAGACCAACAAGTTCGAGCGTCACAACATCGCCCTGCGTCAGAGCTTCTCCTTCTTCAAGGACAAACTCAAGATTGACATCTCGGCCAACTACATCAACCAGAAGACCAAAAACCGCCCCACCGGTGGTACCTTCTTCAACCCCATCTATCAACTTTACACCTCGCCGCGTAACCTCGACATGAATTGGTATCGCAAGAACTACTACGACACCAACGCGACTTGGGAATCCAACCCATACAGCTATATTGTATCGCAAGTAGGTAGCAATGGAATGCCCATATCTGTAATAGAAAATGGTAGAACCGTTACACTCTCCGACTCGAATTACGGCAAACAAGTATGGTTTACCGACGCCATCAACCTGAACAACCCCTGGTGGTTGCTCAACCGCATGACCAGCGAAGAGGTAATCAACCGTACCTTCGGCAGCATCACGGCCAACTGGCAGATTATCCCCGACCTCAACCTGCAGGCTCGTATCAAATACGACTACAACGAGCGCAACGACGAATCTCGCCAATATGCCTCGACTTGGGGTAATGCCGAAATGATCGACCGCGGCCGCCTCATCCTCGACCACACCAAATCGAGCGACTTCTACGGCGACTTCATGTTGAGCTACAACAAGCAGATTCAAGACTTCACCATCGGTGTAAACGCCGGCGGTAGTATGATGAACTCGTCGTACGACCAATGGATGATTACCCCTATCGCCAAATCGGGTGCTCCCTATACCGAGGACCACTCGTGTAACCAGTTCGTGCTCTCCGACATCTACATCAACAGCAGCGACAACTACGGAGGTCTTACGACCAAAAACTGGGAACGCGCCATCTTCGCTACTGCTCAGGTAACCTGGCAAGACAAGGTAACCGTCGAGGGTAGCTACCGCGACGACTGGTACCGCGCCTTCACGCAGTTCAAAGACATGGACCCCCACTTCGCCTACTATTCGGCAGGAGCTTCGGCCCAGATGAACAAACTGCTCTCTTTGCCCGACCAAATCAACGAACTGAAGCTCCGCGCCTCTTACTCTGAGGTAGGTAACTCGATTCCCAACAACTTGTTCCTGGCTTCGGCCTCGCGCAACCCGGCTACCGGTGCCTACATCAGTAGCGCCATCATCAACTTCAAGGATCCCAAACCCGAAACGACTCAATCGTTCGAGGCCGGTTTCGATGTAAGCCTGCTCGACCGCTCCATCTCGTTGCAAGCTACCTACTACAACGCCATCATGAAAAACCAGTTCATGAAATACGAAGGTGCCGCCGGTAAAGAGATCTATATTAACGGTGGTAAAGTGCGCAACCAAGGTGTCGAGTTGACCGCATCGTATATCTTTGCTCCCAACAACGACTTCAGTTGGATTACCACTTTCAACTACGCCTACAACGACAACAAGATCCTCACCGTAGCCCGCAAGCAAAACGGTCAGAAATATATCCACGAAGTTGACATGGGTAACCTCAGCGGTCTGAAAATCAAATTCGAAGAAGGAGGCTCATATGGCGATCTCTATGCTGTGGACTTCATGCGAGACGAAATCACAGGTGAAATCGTAGTTGATCCAGATACAGGAGCACCCTTCAAACTCAATGGTCAAGCCAATGAATATCTGGGGAACATGAATGCCAAGCACACTTTGGGATGGTCCAATACGTTCAATTACAAAGATTTATCATTCTACTTCCTCATCGACGGTAAAGTAGGGGGTAAAGTCATCTCTTTCACCGAGGCTTATCTCGACCAATTCGGTACCTCGCAACGCACAGCCGAAGCCCGCGACCTTGCCATAGCCAACAACCTCTACTGGACCTCGGAAGATGGGACCATAACCAAACCCGCTATGTATATCCCGGGTACCAACACCTTGGTACCGGTCGACCAATATTACCAAACCATCGGCGGTGGTTCGCCAGTAGGTCGTAATTATGTATACGATGCCACCAACTTCCGTCTGCGCGAGATTTCGTTGGCCTATACCTTCCGCAATCTCTTCGGCCCAAGCAAGAACCTCACGGTTTCGGCTAACGCCCGTAACCTCTTCTTCCTCTACATCAACGCTCCCATCGATCCCGATACATCGTTGAGTACGCAAAACGCTCTGGGTAATGTCGATATCTTCAGCATGCCCACGACCCGTTCATTCGGTATCTCTCTTAAAGCATCATTCTAACGAAAAGTAGCATTATGAAAAAGACAATATATTCTTCCGTATTTGCATTGGCCGCTGCTGTGACTCTGGTAGGCTGCGGCGACCCCCTGCTTGACGACCTGAACTCCAACATCGAAGTCGGGTCAGGCGACCTCTCCATAGCCGAGACTTACGAACAAGCTGCCGGTATGTTCCTGACAGCACAACAAAAGATGCACGACATAGGAGCCCAGAACGGAGCACACATCTACCAAGTGCAGTTCAATATCCACATCGATAATTATTCAGGTTATTTAGCCGGAACTCAGAACTTCAGTGGTAACCTACCCTCGACCTATCGCTACTTCGCCCAATACTGCGACGGCCCCAAAGCCAGTTTCTTTCTGGTAGCACAGGCCGCCCTGCCCGTCATGCGGTCGGCATCCCAGCTCAACCTGAAAGAGCTCGGCGCCATGTGTAACATCATGTACTGCTTCTCGGCCCTCGAGTTGTCAGACATATATGGACCCTTCCCCTGGACCGACTACAAAAACGACGTTCAGGAGCCGCCTGTTACCTACGAGCCCATGGACCAGATTTACGACTCGCTCTTTGTCAACCTCAAAGATGCCGGCGAAATCTTGAAAAACTTCAACAACACGCCTAAAGCTCACCAGGATACCATCAACGACATTCTGGCTCAATACGACAAAATCTGCGGTAGCGTAGATACCTGGCGCCAGTTCTCCAACTCGATTCGTCTGCGTATGGCCATGCGCATGAGCAACGTCAATCCCGACCGGGCCAAAACAGAAGCTGAAGCTGCCATCAACGACGGCCTCATCGAAAAGAGCATCGAGTACAACACTATGGTCAACCACGGTACCAACCACCCGCTGGCCTTCATCTCGATTCTGTGGGACGATACCCGCATGAACGCCTCGCTCGAGAACATCATGAAGCGGCTTAAAGTTCCCTTTATGGACAAGCTATTCGACAAGAACAGCGGCGACATCCGCAACGAAGACGGCGAAGTTACAATGGCTGCCAAATCGGCTATTGTAGGTGTTCCCACCGGCATCCAGCTCACCCCGCGCGACGACAACAATCAATACACCAAATACTCGGGTGTATCGAGTGCATTCGCCAACTTCCCGCTGGCCATCTTTAAACTCTCGGAACGCTATTTCCTCCAGGCCGAAGCTGCCCTGCGCTGGAACATCGGCGGTTCGATCAACACCAACTACCTGAGAGGTGTGGCTGCCATGTTCGATGAATACAATATAGCACAGACCGATCCCGAATTTATCGCATATTGGAATCAGGAATCGGCTGATACCACGATTGACTACGTCGACCCGCACAACGAACGTAACAACAAAAAAGGTCTGCTCACCGTGGGTGTAAAAATCAACAACAGCGACGATAACAAGACGAAACTCGAGAAGATTATCACCCAGAAGTGGCTGGCACAGTTCCCCATGGGCCTCGAGGCTTGGAACGACCTGCGCCGTACAGGTTATCCCCGTATCTTCCCGGTTAAAGATATCGGTGATGGTTCGCTGGGGAAAGGCCGTATGGTTCGCCGTATACCTTGGAACATGACCGACGCCGCAGCAGCCCAGGATGTAAACACCTCGGGTATCGAGGCTCTGGGAGGTAGTAACTTGATGCGTACTACCCTGTGGTGGGATGTTGTAGATCCTGCCGGATTGGGCGACAACCGCCGTTGGGAAACCGAAGCTGCCGGTCAGTAATCCCGTATAACAGAAGAGGCTGCTCCACACAAATGGAGCAGCCCTCTTCCTCCCTCTTATCATACATCAAGAATTTTTTGAGATCTTATTATTCACTAAAAAACAAAACAAAAAACATGAAAGCACCGAAACTACTTCTGTCCGTACTGGCTTGTGCCGCCGCAGTGGGTAGCTATGCCCAAAACGTGCCGACACACGACTCTTACGTGATGCCTTTCGATGATGGAAAATCCAAACCGTTCTCTGAATACTTCAGAGAGTGGGAACCCGGGACTCCCCTCTCGGAAGACGAGAACTTCTACATCTCGCGTGTACCTCTGAAACAACGCTTCGAGAACTCGGCCACACAGGTAGATCCTACCATGACTACCGCCCGCAAGTTCTGTTTGTGGACTCCCATGGGTATCTCCGATACCTACTGGCAATCGCTGCCCCGCTATGTATTCGACGGCGATAACTTCAGCATGTGGTCTTATGTCGATTCGCAAGGCGGCTGGTCGCTCCCCTGGGTGCGTGTACCGGGCGCATACAGCGACGTGACTCACCGCAACGGTGTAGCCAACAGTGGCGGTCTCGTATTCTTCGACTCGTGGGGCGGTGACAACACCGAATCCAACAACAGCGTAAATATGCTGGTTGAAAAAGATGGGGGAGGCCAATTCAAATGGGTTGAGAAATTCGTGAAATTCCTGCGCTACTACGGTGTAGACGGTATAGGTATCAACCCCGAGGGTCCCGTGCCCCAAGCCTCGGCCCTGCAAGACTTCTTCATACAATGCCGCGAATATGCCGAGTCGATTGGCTGGCAGTTCCACGTATACTGGTATGGAACCAACACCAACACCGGTTCAATGGACTTGGGCCATGTATTCAACTCTGGTAAAGCCAACTGGTTGTGGAAAAACAACAAGCAGGTTACCGACATGTATATGCTCAACTACGCCTGGGGTACAGAGGGCAACAGTCCCATCGACTCTGAAAACTACGCCCGTTCTATCGGTGCCGATCCCTATACCCTCTATGCCGGTTACGATATCCAAGGCAACTGGCTGGGCCGCGGTCCCTGGTCGCAGCTGAAAAACGCCGACCTGTCGATTGCCTTCTGGGGCAACCACACCACCAACATGATTTACCAGAACTCGTCGGAGTACGGTTCGGGCGACGAAGCCGTACAAAACACCTATCTGGTAAAACAAGAACAAGTTTTCTCGGGAGGTAACCGCAACCCGGCCAAACGTCCGGCTGTCGCCGACGGAATCACCAGCTCGAGCGATGCCGGCATGAAACTGTTCCACGGTATCGCCGAGTTCCTGCCGGCCCGAAGCGTGCTGCAAGAGTTGCCGTTCGTTACCCGCTTCTGCCTGGGTAATGGTAAGACCTTCCGCAATGAGGGTAAGGTGACTTTCGACCACAAATGGTTCAACGTGGGTGTACAGGATTACATGCCCACCTGGCGCTGGTGGATTACCGACGACAATAAAAACGTGCCCGAAGACTGTATCGAGGGCGGCTTTACTTTCGACGATGCCTGGTATGGCGGTTCGGCCATGAAATTCAACGGCGCCACCACCGTATCGAACGTACGCCTGTTCAAGACCAACTTCAACGTATCGGAAAGCGATGTAGTATCGATGGTCATCAAACTGAACAGCGGTAACGACACACACATGAAACTCTTCTGGTCGTTCGTTGGTAGCGAGGATCAACTCCACTACTACGACATCACGGGTGCCAAAGAGGGCGAGTGGACCAAAATCTCGGCCAAAGCTTCTGAGATGGGCATGAACGGCAATGTGGCCCTCATCGGTCTCAAGTTCGAAAACACCCCTGCCAACTACGAAATCCTCATCGGCGAGATGTCTATCATCCCCGCCAAAACGTTTGCTCCGGTACAACCCACCATCACAACGGCCGAAAACAATATCCTGAAAAAACGTACCTACAACTCGCTCGACTTCAAGTTCAGCTGGGACTGCGCATCGACCAAAAACGACGCCGATCCCTCTATCCCCGTCTATAACGAAGATGTAGATACCTGGTACTTCGAAGTATATGTACAGGCCAAGGGCGAAGATCCTATCCTCTGCGGTACCACCTCGTCGTGGGCACACTATGTAGTGGGTGCTCCCGTATCGGCCAATACCGAAGTGTCCGACTACCGCGTGGGTGTTTGCGCCGTAGCGCCCGACGGTGTAACCAAGAGCGCCATCACCTGGACCAACTACATGACTACCGGCTTGACGCTGATCGATGGTATCGTATGCAACAAATCGGTGATCAAAGCCGGCGAAGAGTTCACCCTCTCGCTCATCGACCCCAATCAGGAAGAGCCTTTCTCGTGGGAAATCTATAACGCCACTACCGGCGGAACTGCAGTAGCTACTCAAGACGGCGGCCGTTCGTTCACAACCTCTCTCAACGAAGAGGGTTACTACGATGTAAAACTGACCAAGTTCGACTTAAGCGAGCTCAACTATCGTGGCTATGTACAAATCTCGCCCGAGAGCACAGGTGCAATCCCATCGATCGAAGATTTCACGGCTTCGAAGACCAACGTAACCAACGCCGACGAAGAAGTCACGCTGAGTTACACCGGTAACAAAGGCGAAGGTACCGTATCGCGCGGTCTTCGTATCGACGACCCCTATATCTTCCGTATCCCCGCTGAATTCTTGCCGATGAATCAGAACCAATACACCATCGCTTTGTGGATCAAACCCGAGAAATTCACCTTCGCAAAGTATGGTATGGGCCTCATTGGACAAAGAGACCTGAATATTAGTTGGCCGGATAACAACTGGGGGGCTATTTGGGTAGATGTTTGGCCCGGAATAGCAAATGCCAACAATGAAAAGGATCTTCCGGCCAATACGGTTTCATTCTCCATGTGGGGAGATGCCGGACGTGGATACCAAGATCTTAAATATCCTGTGAACGGAGCCACAAACCCGCACGAGAATCCTAACTTGGCTTGCTGTACCGACGGCCGTTTCGCCGGAACAACGACCGAATCGTATAGTCTCTCAGAAAACCAATGGTCTCATATCGTGATTTCTTACGACGGTGCCAAACAACGCATCTACTTCAACGGTAAGAAAACGGGCGAAAACGAAAGACCCAAATTAACATATCGTCAAGTAAACAATGGGTCCAAAACTGTTACAGAAGCTCCTATTTATATCGGTGGTTCTCGTGTGTACTTTGCCGGATTTATCGGAGAAATCGACGATGTACAAGTTTGGCACAAAGCCTTGAGCGACAACGAAGTAATTGATGCCATGAAGGGTTACGACGGTCGTGAAATCCCCAGCGACCTGAAAGGTTACTGGACATTCGAAAGTGACGACTACAACGAAGCCGACAAGACCTTCGAAAACAAAGGTACACTTTCGACCGATGCCAAAGCTGCTTACGTTGAAATCAGAGGTTCGGGTGGTGAAAACACTTCGAAAAACGAAGAGAACCTCATGCCCGCCAATATCAACGTAGAGGGTAACCCCGCCATGTCGGGTACTATGCCCATCACGACCACCTCGACCTTCTCGATTCCCGATGCCGAGGTAGTGAACAACGGCGACAACGCTACGGCCACCTTCAGCAAAGACGGCAAATACAGCGTAACGCTCACACTGACCAACGGCTGGGGGTCTGCTACGATGACCAAAGACGAGTACATCGTAGTAGTTCTCGAAGGATCGGGCGTTGAGGACAACCTGGTGAACAACCTCACCGTATATCCCAACCCCTTCATCGACAACGTGAACCTGCAATTTGCTGCCGATGGCAACTATGTAATCGACGTATATGACGCACAGGGTCGCCTGGTAACAACCCGCAAACACGAGGCTATGGCCGGCGAAATCTGCACGCTTACGATCAACGGCGGTAAAGGTGTTTACTACGTTGCTGTTTCGAAAGACAACAAACGTATCAGAACACTCAAAGTAGTAGCCGAGTAATTATTGGCAATTCAACTCCACCGCACACGCTCCGTCGTGTACGGTGGAGTTTATTACATAAATTTCATTCATACACTTATTCTTAATAGCTTTTTTATTTATGAAAAAACTTTACATTCTGATGCTTACGGCTCTGCTGGGCGGAGCCTTGGCAAACGCTCAAAGCCCTCTCGAAGGGTACAACGCTCCTACCTATACAGGCGGAATAGGTAATGTAGGAAATATCATGACATTCAGTACTTCGGGTGCCTTGGAAGACCTGAACAGCATCTCTATTCCTAAAGAACCCAGCGGCAAAATTGCTCAAGAGTTGTTGGTTGCTCCGGGTAGCAAAGTAGATCTCACCATCAATATCGACACGTGGTGGGGACAATTCGTTACCTTCTGCGATGCCAACGAAACGAAAGAGATGACCCGCCTTATCCTCTGCGGTAACTCGGGAAACGGTGGATTTGAGAATCATACTACCGGTGTAACGGTATATGTTGAAGATGGAGCTACCAAAGTCTCGGAGGGTACGCTTCCCTCGTTCACGGTTCCTGCTTCGGCCGAAGAGGGTACCGTCTATCTGCTACGTATGATGTTCATCGGTGGAACCGACAACGTCACCACCTATGACGGGACCTACGCCGAGGGTACTTACTACGACGTGAAGATAACCGTAAAATCGAATATCCAGAGATATGCCATCAACTTTACCACCCCCGAGAACGGAACGCTCTCAATCAAGAACGGCGAAACTGCCCTTACTTCGGGTACTGAAGTTGCCGAGGGTACCGTACTGACCATCACCGCTACCCCCAACAGTGGCTACGAACTGGTATCGGTAAAGAATAATGGCGAGGTTTATCCCAACTCGACCTATACGGTCAATGCTGCTGCCAACTTCACCGCCGAGTTCAAACAACTGGCCACCACGGGCGACGCCATGTTGATGTCGGCTCCCGGTTACGGAAGCGAAGAGGCTCAACTGCGATTCAGCGATACGGCTCTGGGCTCTCACAATACCGATCAAAATCAAGTATCGAGCGATCAACGGTCGCACAACTACACCTTCTCGGCCTGGGTTTCGCCCATGGGCTACAACGGTGTATTCATGGGTCACGTACAAAACAGCATTACCTGGAAGGTCGAAGGCTCTTACGGTATAGGTGTACAAGACGGTAAACTGGCCGTATGGTATCGTATCTGGGATGGCAACTCGACGGCTTGTGCCGGTGCTACGGCCCCTGCCGTATCGGAAACAACTACGCTCTATCCCGGCGAATTTGCCTTCATTACCTTGGCAACCAGCAACAACGGCAATACATTCACCGTCTACAAAAACGGTGAGGTAGCCCTCACGCAAGAGGTAGGTCAAGGTGGTCTGGCCCTGCTCTACGATGCTTGCGACTTTGCTCTTGGCGACTCGAAATACAACCAGATGGCCTCGAAAGTAGAAGAGGTTCAGCTCTGGAACCGCACGCTTACGCCCGAGGAGATCAAAGCTTCGATGTACGGCTTCAACGAAATCCCCGACGGTCTGGTAGCTTACTATCGCCCCGAATCGGCCACGAGCACTACGGTCGAGAATCTGGCCGGCGATGTCGATGCCTACTATCGTCAGAACGGAACACTCTCGAACAAGAGCTTCCCCATGGCTTCGGCTATCCAAATGACCAACGGTCGTGAAACGGTGAACGTAACCTACAACACCCCGGCCGAAGAGAATGCCGCTTATGAGCTGCAACGCTACAACGTGGCTCTGGCTCAATCGCCTGCTGCCGTGAAAACATACAGCAACCTCTATGCTGTAAACCAAGGCAACACCTACGAAATCAACTCGATTACGGTAAACGGTGAAGCTCTCGCCAACGTAACCGACCCCATTCAAGTAGGAACCGAAGATGTAACTGTCGATGTTACCTTCTCTTTGGCTTCGGCCATCGACGAGGTAGCCGCCGAGACCATCTACTTTAACAGCAACGTGCTCTACATGCCCCAAGGTGCAACAGCCGTAGTTTACAACCTGCTGGGTAGTGCCGTAGCCGAAAGTGCCGAACCGGCCACCAATCTCTCGAACCTGCCCGCCGGTATTTACCTGGCCAAGGTTTCGATAAATGGCAATCATACGATTGTTCGTTTCAAAAAATAATTTACCTTTGCAGTGCGCCCCGTACCCGGCTCTTACGAGTGCGGGGCGTTTTTCAAAAACAGAACGGACTTCATGGAATCGCGGGACTGAGAATCTTCCATTTCACTATCCTCAAAACCATGAGAAACAAGAATACAAAACAATTGAAACTTTCAATGCAAGTAACTATCATACGTCATAGAAAAACCGATACTTTTACTCTTTTGTAGCAATGAAAAACATATTTATCCTGCTTACCTTATTCATCTCGAGCTCCATTTTTTGCAGTCAAGCACAATCTTATACCATATACCCTACCCCGCAAAAGGTCGTAGAAGGTGAAAACTCCATAGAACTCTCCAGCCTCATCAACGTAATTTGCGAAAGCAGCATCGGCGATGTGAGCCGCAACCGCATGGAAGAGGTTCTGGAAAAAGCAGGATACACCATCACTTACGCCGACGAGGCCTCGCAAACCGCAACCAACCTCTACCTCGGTGTGAGCGGCTCCGACGGAGCTGCCGCACAATATGCCTCCGAACATAGCCTGCCTCTCACCGTATTCGATGCGGGCAGCAACAAATTCGACCCCTACCTGTTGCAAATCAACAGCAACTCACCCCATGGCGACATCGTCGTTCTGGGCAATAGCGAAGGTTCGGAATACTACGCCTTCGCCACGCTCGAACAGATATTCGAGCAAGCCGGCGGGAACTCAATCCGTCAAATTACTTTCGAAGACTATTCTCACACACAATATCGCGGTATCGTAGAGGGTTTCTACGGACACCCCTACTCGGTCGAAAACCGACTCAGCCTCTTTGAATTCTGCAAACGATTCAAACTGAACGTATTTGTATACGGTCCCAAATCAGACCCCTACCACCTGGGCAACTGGCGCGACAACTACCCCACCTCGCTCACCGAGCAACAACGCTTTTTCGGCATGATTACCCAGGACGACCTCCGCACCATCACCCAGGCCGCCAAAGCCTGCCACGTCAATTTCATCTGGGCGGCTCACCCCGGCCTGCAAAACGGCATCAACTTCAACTACAAAGACCAGATGGACCAAGGCATCGACGCCCTGATGACCAAATTTGAGCACCTTTACAACCTCGGCGTTCGGGGCTTCGGCGTATTCATCGACGACATGAACTATACCCCCAGCGGCAGCATGCAGGCCTACCTGGCCGACGAGACCCAGAAGCGGTTGCGCGAACGCTTCGTCACCGACGACCCCGATGACGAAATCGCTCCCCTCTTCTTCGTTCCTACCGCCTACGCCCTCAACTACGGAGGCTCCTATACGCTCAACGACCTGAAGAGTGTCGACAGCGAAGTGGTCATCGCCTTTACCGGATACGACTGCTTCTCCAACATCCGGGCCTCGGCCATCGACGACATGGCCGGCCGCGTGGGCCGCAACCCCGTGATGTGGTGGAACAACCCCGTGAACGACGACCACGACGAACGCATCTACATGCGCGAGATGACTACCCACTGGACCATCGAGAACTCGGGTGCCATCAATACCCTCAACGGACTTATTCTCAATCCCATGAGCCAGGCGCAAGCCTCGAAGGTAGCTCTCTTCGGCGCCGCCGATTACAGCTGGAACCCCAACACCTTCGACGTGCACCAGAACTGGGAAGATGTCTTTGCCCGCATGGCTCGCCCGGGCGATAGTCAAACGGCCGAAGCCCTCAAATGCTTTGCCCGCTTCTCCGACGCCCTGGTCGAGGACGACGAGATGATTGCCCTCTACGACGGTTTCAAATCGCACTTCGGGGGCTCGACCTTCCCGGCCGAAGCTGCCCAACTGCGCACCGAGCTGGGGAACCTCAACCAGGCCTGCAACTACATCGAGACCCTGAAAGACAGCGAATACAACGACTACCGTCTGATCTACGAAGACCTGCGCTGCTGGAATGCCAAGCTCAAAACCTTGAGTGCGATTGCTCTCACCGCCCTCGACATACTCGAAAACGACGGCTCCATGTCGCGGGCCGAAGGGTGGGAGAAATACCTCTCGCTGCAACAGCTCTACAACGGCATGAGCAACGACTCGACCTACCTCATCAGCGCACTCGAAGGGTATGGCACATCGACCTACGAGGTACACTACGAAGTGACCCCGGGCGACAGCTACCTGCGGCCGTTTGTCGAATACCTGGTCGGGAAAGCCGGCAACAACGTGCCGGGAACATGGCCCGAAAAGGATACCATTCAAATCATCTCCAACCTCGAGAGTTGGGAAGGGGTGAACCTCACGACCGAGTCTACCTCGTTCGAGTTGAGCGGACTCGACGCCCTCACCCTCGACCCGAATGAATATATCGGTATCTACTTCGGCAACCTCGAGAAAATCGACGTGGCCGCCACCGAGCTCACGCCCGGCATCGAGGTAGAGGTATCGGTCAACGGCAAACAGTGGAGCGCAGTACAACTGCCCGTCAGCGAACAGACCGTAGCCTACATACGACTCAAGAATACCGGCGACGAGAGCTTGACCGTCGGCTCCGACCGGCTGAGCGGCTCGTGCCTGTTCACCCCGGTAAGCACCACCCCCACGGTATCGACCAACATACCGCAATACGAATATTACGACCTCGACCGCGTTATCGACGGTAACCCCGACTCCTTCTTCTGGAGCAGCGAAGCCCAGGCCGAAGGGCAATACATCATGCTCACCTACCCCAACTCGCAACCGCAATACGAGATTACGGTCACCTTTACCGCCAACGACCAACCCTCGGGAACGGTCGCCATCGAAATATCGGACGACAATACCCAGTGGACTCCCATAGCCGAATTTACCGCCGAGCAGCTCGACGATACCTACTCGTTCACCTGCAACGCCAACGGAGAGTCGGCCCGCTATGTGCGGTTCGTCATCCGCAGCTACTCCGGCGGCTATTGGCTGCAAGTAGCCGAGTTCAAAAGCGAGATGGCCGCCAAAGAGACCCAAACCGCCGACCAGGACGGCAAGCAGATTGCCACCCTCTCAGACCGCGACCTTACGACCAGCTATCGCCCCACCGCAGCCGGATACATCGAGCACCGCTTCATCGAAAACCTCAACATCGAGACAATCGAGATTTTCCACAACACAACGTTCGACAACCGGTATGAGCTCCCCACCATCTACGTCAACAACGGTACCGAATGGATAGAGACGGGGCAACTCAGCTCGCTCTGCACCATCATCGACACCCACGAAATGGAACTGGTTACAGCCATCAAAATCGAGTGGAACGAAGAGAACATTCCCACTCTGTACGAGATACTGCCCTGTGGTACCCCCTATGTAGAGAAGCCCGGAACCGCTACCGCCATCGAGCAACCCGCCAGTGCAGGCACACGCCTCTATACCCGCGACAACCGTCTGCATGTAGAGTCCGATGCTACCATCACCAGCCTTACGCTGTACGACTTGAGCGGCCGTATCGTAGCCCGCTTCGCTCCTCAGGCAAGCACATTCGAGACGATGCTCGACACCACCATGCCCCGGGTACTCATTGCTCGAGTAAGCGACGGCAATCAAAACATCTCGACTTATAAAATAATATGGTAATCCAATCAGTTAATATATAAAGGAGAAAAACAAGAAAGAATATAAACATCTATAAATAAACAACATGAAACAAACAATGCTTTGGCTGGGATTGGGATTGCTCCTCTTTTCGAGCTGTACCAATTCATCGGAAACCCAGTTACAATATTCCGATTTTGTGAATCCGTTCATCGGGACGGGTGGTCACGGACACACGTTTCCCGGTGCAGTGGTTCCTCACGGAATGATACAACCGAGTCCCGATACCCGCATTTACGAGTGGGATGCCTGCTCGGGATACCACTACTCCGACAGCACAATCAACGGTTTTTCCCACACTCACCTGAGCGGTACCGGGTGCGGTGACTACGGCGACATTCTGCTGATGCCGACCGTAGGCAAACAAGACTACCGATACCTGGGTGCCGAAAGTCAGCAAACGGCCTACGCCTCGCCCTTCTCGCACAGCCGCGAAACGGCCACCCCGGGCTACTACTCGGTCATGCTCGACCGCTACCAAGTCAAAGCCGAACTGACGGCCACCGAACGGGCCGCCATGCACCGCTATCACTTCCCCGATAGCCAGCAGGCCGGTTTTATCGTAGACCTCGACTACAGCCTGCAAGGGCAGCAGAATCTCGATATGAAACTCAATACCCTGAGCGATACCGAAATCGTGGGTTGGAAACGCACCAAAGGGTGGGCCGACAACCAGTCGATCGGATTCTACATGAAGTTTTCGAAACCCTTCACCTGCCAGATTGTCGACACGGTAATCGACATCATGCGCAACGGCAAACCGTATAAACTGGAGCAGAAGAAAGCCCTGCTTCAATTTGCCACGACCCAAGACGAAGAGGTGCTCGTGAAGGTAGGTATCTCGGCTGTCGACATCGACGGGGCCCGTCGCAACGTCGAGACCGAAATCCCCCACTGGGACTTCGACAGCATTGCCATACAGGCCAAAGAGAAGTGGAACGACTACCTGGGTACCATCGAGGTCGAGACCGACAACGAGACCCAGAAGCGCATCTTCTATACCGCCCTCTACCACACGGCCATACACCCCAGCCTCTTCTCCGATGCCGACGGTCGCTACCGCGGACTCGACCAGATGATACACCAGACCAAACCGGGGAAAGAAATCTACACCGTATACTCGTTGTGGGATACCTTCAGAGCATTGCACCCCCTGCTCACCATCACTCAACCCGAGTTGAACGACAAGCTGATCATGTCGCTCATGGAGAAATATCACGAGGGAGGTATCCTGCCCATGTGGGAGCTGGCCGGCAACTACACCGCCACCATGATCGGCTACCACGCCGTACCGGTCATTGTCGATGCCTACATGAAAGGATTCAACAAAATCGACGGCCACGAACTGCTCGAGGCCTGCATCAGAAGCTCGGTATACGACACGACCGGTATCATTGCCCCCAGCCGCATGGTCAACGGCCTGGTACCCATCTCGAAATATTATAAAAACAAAATCGGTTATATCCCTTACGATAAGGAAAACGAATCGGTAGCCAAAGGTCTTGAATATGCCTACAACGACTGGTGCATCTCCCAACTGGCCGAAGCCATAGGCGACACGACCACCTACGAAAAATACAAGGGTCTCAGCCAAGCCTATGCCAACTATTACGATGCCCAGACCAAATTCATGCGGGGCAAAGACCTCGACGGCAAATGGCACTCGCCCTTCCACCCCCGTTCGTCGGACCACCGCAACGACGACTATTGCGAGGGTACCGCCTGGCAGTGGACCTGGTTCGTACCCCACGATATAGACGGCCTCGTAACCCTGATGGGCGGTCAGGAGCAATTCATCGACCGGCTCGACTCGCTCTTCCTGGCCGACTCGAAACTCGAGGGTGACCTCGTGTCGTCCGACATCTCGGGCCTCATCGGCCAGTATGCCCACGGCAACGAACCCAGCCACCACATCGCCCACCTCTACAACTATGTGAACCAGTCGTGGAAGACGCAACAGCTCATCGACACCATCCTCTACAACCAATACTTCGACGACCCCAACGGTCTCTCGGGTAACGAGGATTGCGGACAGATGTCGGCCTGGTACATACTCAACGCCATGGGCTTCTACCAAGTATGCCCCGGCTCGCCCATCTACTCGGTAGGCCGCCCCATCTTCGACAAGGTCACCATCAACCTGTCGAACGGCAAGAAGTTCGAAATCGTAGCCAACAACAACTCGCGTACCAACAAGTACATACAAAGCATACGTCTCGACAACATTCTGCTCGAGTCGCCCTTCTTCATGCACAGCGACATCATGAAGGGCGGACGCATTGTCGTCGACATGGGCAACACCCCGGTAAAGCAATAAATCCTTAAGCAATAATCATCCATAATACACAATCCAGTATGAAAAGATTCAATCGTTATCTCGCACTCGTGGCAGCAGTCCTGGCCTTGATCTCCTGCCAGAGCGAAAAAAACAGTTACGACCTGATTCCCTACCCCAACCACATCGAACAGATACCGGGGCGATTCTCCTTTGACAAAGGGACACAGATATTTGTCTCGCCCGAATGCGGCGACGAGGTAACCGGCGTACTGCAACAATTTGCCGACCAGTTCCAAAAGACCAGCGGCATGGAGTTGAAGTTTGCCGATGAAGAACGCAACAACGCCATCGTGGTGAAGGCAAACCCCGATTTGGCCGACGAAGCTTACCGCCTGAACATCGGTAAGAGCAAAATCGAAATTGCCGCAGCTACCCCCAACGGCGTACGCTTTGCCTTGCAGACCGTCAAACAACTGCTCCCGGCAGCTGTCTACGGCGATACGCTGGCAACAGGTGCCAACTGGTCGGTTCCCTGCGCCGCCATCGACGACGCTCCGCGATTCGGATACCGCGGCCTGCACTTAGACGTAGCCCGCCACTTCTTCTCGACCGACGAGGTGAAACGCATTCTCAACGTCATGGCCGTGCACAAGCTCAACACGTTGCACTGGCACCTCACCGACGACCAGGGCTGGCGCATCGAAATCAAGAAGTACCCCCGTCTGACCGAAGTGGGCAGCATGCGCAGCAAAACGATGATTGCCAAAGAGTGGGACAACTACGACAACACCCCCTATGGCGGATTCTATACGCAAGACGAACTGCGCGACATCGTGAAGTATGCCGCCGACCTGGGTATCACCATCATCCCCGAAATCGACCTGCCCGGCCACATGATGGCCGCCCTGGCCTCCTACCCCGAGTTGGGTTGTACCGGTGGCCCGTATGAGGTTTCGGGACAGTGGGGCATCCGCGACGATGTGCTCTGCGCCGGTAAGGACAAGACTTTCGAGTTTATCGACAACGTACTGCTCGAGGTGATGGATATTTTCCCCTCGAAATACATTCATATCGGTGGTGACGAGTGCCCCAAAGTGCGTTGGGAGAAGTGCCCCGCCTGCCAGGCCCGCATCAAGCAACTGGGTCTCAAAGACGATGAGCACGGCACGGCCGAACACTACCTGCAAGGCTACGTAACCGAGCGTGTCGAGAAGTTCCTCAGCGACCACGGCCGTGAGATGATCGGTTGGGACGAGATTATGGAGGGCGGACTCTCGACCCATGCCACCATCATGTCGTGGCGCGGTGTAAGCAACGGCATCGAAGCTGCCAAACAAGGACACGACGTGATTATGACCCCCACCAACCCGCTCTACTTCGACTACTACCAGTCGCGCGACACCCAAAGCGAGCCGCTCGCCATCGGCGGATACAACCCGGTAGACCTGGTCTACAAGTTCAACCCCGTGTCCGAGGAGTTGACCGAAGAGGAGGCCCGGCACATTCTGGGTACACAAGCCAACGTCTGGACCGAATACATGCCCACCAACGAACAGCTCGAATACATGATTCTCCCCCGTCTCGCCGCCTTGAGCGAAGTACAGTGGGACCAACTGGAGAATAAGGACTACGACCGATTCCTCAACCACATCGGCCACATCCTGGAAATCTACAACGCCATGGGACTCAACTACGCCAAACACCTCTTCGAGGTAGAGGGCGAGTACACCGTAAACGACAGCAAAAACTGCATCGAGGCTACGCTGCGCACGCAGGGCGATGCCCCCATCTACTACACCCTCGACGGCTCCGAGCCCACCACGGCCAGCACCCTCTACACGGGCCCGATCGAAATCAGCACAGACAGCGACACCTGCACCTTGAAGGCTATCGTCGTGCGCGATCAGGTGAAGACCCGCACCCTGGTGCGCCCCTTCTCGTTCAACAAAGCGACCGGGCACCTGGCTGAACTCAAAGATGCTCCCAACCCGAAATACACGTTTGGTGGAGCTTCGGTACTGACCGACGGTATCCGCGGCGATTTCAACTACAGCAACAGCTGCTGGCTGGGCTTTATCGACACCCCGCTCGATGCCACCATCGACCTGGGCGACACCCAGTCGGTAAGCAGCGTGCAGATAGGTTCGCTCGTACAATACTCCGAGTATATCTTCCCCCCGACGAAAATCACGGTCTATGCCGCCGACGGCGATAACCCCATGACCGAGATAGGCAAGCTCGACATACCCGTGGCACCCAAACAAGATGCCGACGGTGTGCGCCAATACACCTGCGAATTCCCCTCGGTACCGGCCTCCAAGATACGGGTCGTAGTCGAGACCACCAGCCAGATTCCCGCCTGGCACGGCGCCCATGGCGAAAAGGGCTGGCTCTTTGTCGACGAAATTTCCATCAACTAATCACCCTGCACACACATGACCAAACGCAATCTATTCCATAGCGCACTGTTTGCCCTCCTCCTGCTGGTGGGGGCAAGCAGTTGCAGCCAACAACCCAAAGAGCTCGACATCATCCCCATGCCCCGGTCGGTCGAGTATCACCGGGGAACATTCACCCTCTCGCCCGAGACGAAGTTCTACGCGTCGCTCTCGCCCGAGAGCAAACAGGCCCTGGCCCGCTACCTCGAGGGTACGGCTCTCGGTCAAGTTGCATTTGCCGACGAAGCCACCGGTAACGACGGCATCGAACTGACCCTCTGCGACACGGCCACCGTGCCCGAAGCCGAGGGCTACCGCCTCGAAATCGGCAAGAAGGGGATACACCTCTCGGCCAGTACCGAGACGGGTATCTTCTACGGCATACAGACCCTGCTCCAGCTGCTGAACAACGGCGACGGCAAGAGCCTCCCCGCCGTGACCATAGCCGACTCACCCCGATTCCCCTACCGGGGCATGCACCTCGACGTGTCGCGCCACTTCTACGACAAGGAGTTTGTGAAGAAGCAGCTCGATGCCATGGCCTACTTCAAGATGAACCGCCTCCACTGGCACCTCACCGACGGTGCCGGCTGGCGTATCGAAATCAAGAAATACCCCCGCCTCACCTCGTTTGCCGCCTGGCGTCCCTTTGAGAAGCTGAACGACTGGTGGACCGGCGGCCGCACCTTCTGCGACCAGGACGACCCGCGCGCCGTGGGCGGATATTACACGCAAGACGACATCCGCGAGGTGGTAGCCTATGCCGCCGAGCGCCACATCACCGTCATCCCCGAAATCGAGATGCCGGGCCACTCCGAAGAGGTGCTGGCCACCTATCCCGAGCTCTCCTGCTCGGGCAAACCCTATGTCGATGCCGACTACTGCATCGGCAACGAGAAGACTTTCGAGTTCCTCGAGAACGTGCTGCTCGAGGTGATGGACCTCTTCCCCTCGGAGTATATCCACATCGGGGGCGACGAGGCTTCGAAAAACGGCTGGCGCAACTGCCCCCGCTGCAAGAAGCGGATGGCCGACGAGCACCTGGCTTCGGTCGAGGAGCTGCAGAGCTACATGATACACCGCATCGAGCGGTTCCTCAACGACCACGGCCGTAAGCTCATCGGCTGGGACGAGATTATCGAGGGCGGACTCACCCCCACCGCTACCGTCATGTCGTGGCGTGGCGAAGAGGGAGCCATCCATGCCGTCAAGGCCGGCAACGCCGCCATCATGACCCCCGGCAAATATTGCTACCTCGATGCCTATCAGGATGCCCCCAACACCCAACCGCTGGCTATCGGCGGATACCTCACCCTCGAGAAGGCCTATTCGTTCGAGCCTGTCCCCGACTCGCTCTCGACCGAGGAGGCTGCCCTCATCAAGGGCGTGCAAGGCAACGTGTGGACCGAGTACATGCCCACTCCCGAACATACCGAATACATGATATACCCCCGCATTCTGGCCTTGGCCGAGGTGGGCTGGACACCGGCCGAACTGAAAGACTGGTCCAGCTTCCACACCCGTGCCCTCCACGCCGTGAACCACCTGCGCAGCCGGGGATACAACCCCTTCCCCCTCGACAAGGAGGTGGGCGACAAACCCGAGTCGCTGCAACCCGTAGAGCACCTGGCCCTGCACAAGAGCGTGACCTATGCCACCCCGTACAGCAAGCAATATGCCGCACAGGGCGACCAGACGCTCGTCGATGGCGTACGGGGCGGCTGGATGTACAACGACGACCGTTGGCAGGGATTCCTCAACAGCGACCTCGACGTGACCATCGACCTGGGCAGCGAGACCGCCATCCAGGAGGTGAGTGCCGAATTCCTGCAACTGAAGGGCCCGTATGTATGGCTGCCCAAGCAGGTGACCATCTCGGCCTCGACCGACGGCAAGGAGTATAAGCCTCTGGCAACTGTCGACAACGACATCTCGCCCGACATCGACACCCTCCAGTTCAAGACCTTCGGCTGGCAAGGCAACACACAGGCCCGTTACGTGCGGTATCAGGCACAGTCGAACGGCATTGCCGGCGGCTGGCTCTTCACCGACGAAATCATTATCCGATAAACGACTATACGCAAAAAGCTATCTATAAACAAGAAAAAATGGAGAAGAAAAGCAAAGGAAAATCGACCAATCCCATCGCATGGGTTCCCACAGTCTATTTCGCCATGGGACTGCCGTTCATCGCGGTCAATCTCGTATCGACGTTCATGTTCAAAGACTTAGGAATATCCGATACACAAATCGCGTTCTGGACCTCAATCATCATGTTGCCGTGGACTTTGAAGTTTCTTTGGAGCCCGTTTCTGGAGATGTACCGCACCAAGAAGTTCTTCGTCGTGGTCACCCAGTTACTGAGCGGACTCCTCTTCGGCGTGGTAGCCTTCTCGCTGAAGTTCGATTATTTCTTTGCCATCAGCATCTCGACGATGGCCGTCATCGCCCTGAGCGGTGCCACGCACGACATCGCCTGCGACGGCGTGTACATGGCCGAGCTCTCGCCCGAGGATCAGGCCAAATACATCGGGGTGCAGGGTGCCTTCTACAACATTGCCAAGCTGGTGGCCAACGGCGGACTGGTAGCCGTGGCCGGCATGCTGGCCGAGCACTTCGGGGCTGTCGAAGGAGCTTCGATACAGGAAAACATGCCTGCCTATAAGGAGGCGTGGATGATTATCTTCATCATCATCTCGGCGCTGCTGCTGGTGCTGGGCCTCTACCACTCGCGCATGTTGCCCTGCACACAAGTACCATCGACCCAAAAACGGTCGAGTGCCGAGGTTCTGCACGAGCTGTGGGAGGTCATCAAAAACTTCTTCACCAAGAAACACATCATCTACTACATCTGCTTCATCATCCTCTACCGCTTTGCCGAAGGCTTCATCATGAAGATAGCCCCGCTCTTCCTGCGCTCGTCGCGCGACATCGGCGGACTGGGACTTACGCTCACCCAAATCGGTACGCTCAACGGCGTGTTCGGGTCGGCCGCCTTCGTGCTGGGCTCGCTGCTGGCCGGTATCTACGTGTCGCGCCGGGGGTTGAAAAAGACGCTCTTCACACTCTGCTGCGTCTTCAACTTCCCCTTTGTAGCCTACACGCTGCTGGCGGTGTTCCAGCCCGAGAACCTCTACGTGATCGGCGCCGGCATCATCACCGAGTACTTCGGCTACGGCTTCGGTTTCGTGGGCCTCACCCTCTTTATGATGCAGCAGATTGCTCCGGGCAAACACCAGATGTCGCACTACGCCTTTGCCTCGGGCATCATGAATCTGGGTGTGATGCTGCCGGGTATGATGAGTGGTTTCTTCAGCGACTGGCTGGGCTACGAGAAGTTCTTCATCTACGTCCTGCTGGCCACCATCCCGTCGTTGCTGATCACCTATTTCATCCCCTTCACCTACGACGATTCGAAAAAACAGCAAGAGAAATAGCACCGCCTCATGGCCGTGTCAAATAAAATGCCGATATTTATCGACCAAAGAATTTATCAAAATCAAAAACAAAAAGAAGTCAATATGAGCAACAAAATGGCTATGCCTTGGGAAGACCGTCCGGCAGGATGCTCGGAGGTTATGTGGCGTTATTCGCAAAATCCGGTAATCGATCGTTACCATATCCCCACCTCGAACAGTATTTTCAACAGTGCCGTAGTGCCTTTCGGCGACGGCTTTGCCGGGGTATTCCGCTGCGACAACCGGGCCGTACAGATGAACATCTTCGCCGGATTCAGCAAAGACGGTATCCACTGGGACATCGAGCACGAGCCCATCCAATTCAAACCGGGCAACACCGATATGATTGAGTCGGAATACAAATACGACCCGCGCGTGACCTGGATCGAAGACCGCTACTGGATTACCTGGTGCAACGGCTACTACGGCCCCACCATCGGCGTAGGCTACACCTTCGACTTCAAGGAGTTCTTCCAGTGCGAAAACGCCCTGCTGCCCTTCAACCGCAACGGCGTGCTCTTCCCCCAGAAGATCAACGGCAAGTATGCCCTGCTGAGCCGCCCCAGCGACAGCGGCCACACCCCCTTCGGCGACATCTACATCAGCTATAGCCCCGACATGAAATACTGGGGCGAACACCGTCACGTGCTCTCGCCCACTCCCTTCCCCGAGAGTGCCTGGCAATGCACCAAGGTAGGTGCCGGCCCCATCCCCATCCTCACCGACGAGGGATGGTTGCTCTTCTACCACGGTGTCATCACCACCTGCAACGGATTCCGCTACTCGATGGGTGCCGCCATCCTCGACAAGGACGACCCCTCGAAACTGCTCTACCGCACGCGTCCCTACCTGCTCGCCCCCGCCGCTTCCTACGAGCTGCAAGGCGATGTGCCCAACGTCGTATTCCCCTGCGCAGCCCTCACCGACGGCGACCGCGTAGCCGTGTACTACGGTGCGGCCGATACGGTGGTAGGTCTGGCCTTCGGATACATTTCGGAAATCCTCGAGTTTACCAAAAACAACTCTGTATTATGAACATACGCAATCTCATCATTGCGGGTATCTTAACGGCAGTCTCGTCCGTCTCGGCAGGGGCAGGCGAGCCTGTCGCTTATATAAACCCCTTTATCGGTACCACCAACTTCGGTACCACCAACCCCGGGGCCCTCTGTCCCAACGGGCTGATGTCGGTCACCCCCTTCAACGTCATGGGGTCCGACCTCAACGTCTACGACAAGGATGCCCGCTGGTGGTCTACCCCCTACGAGTATCACAACCGCTTCTTCACCGGATTCTCGCACGTGAACCTCAGCGGTGTGGGCTGCCCCGACCTGGGCTCCCTGCTGCTCATGCCCACCAGCGGCGAGCTGTGTGTCGACTACAAGCAGTACGGCAGTGAATACACCCAGGAGGAGGCGCACCCCGGCTACTATGCCAACCGCCTCACCCGCTACGGCATCGACACCGAGGTGAGCGCCACGATGCGCAGCTCGATTGCCCGCTTCACCTACCCCGGCGGCGAGAGCCACGTGCTCCTGAACCTGGGCGAAGGGCTCACCAACGAGAGCGGCGCCACCGTGCGCAAGGTGAGCGACACCGAGTACGAAGGCTGCAAGCTGCTGGGCGGCTTCTGCTACTACAACCGCCAGGGAGTATTCCCCATCTACTTCGTGATTCGGGTCGACAAGAAGCCCCTGCAGTCGGGCTACTGGAAGAAACAGCGCCCCATGACCGGCGTAGAGGCCGAGTGGGACCCCGATAACGGCAAATACAAAATCTACTCGCGCTACACCAAGGAGATGTCGGGCGACGACATTGGTCTATTCTTCACCTACAACACCCAGCCGGGCGAGCAGATACAGGTGCAGATAGGCGTATCGTTCGTGAGCACGGCCAACGCCCGCGAGAACCTCGACCGGGAACAACAGGGATTCCGGTTCGACCAGGTGGCCCACGACGCCCGCCGGCAGTGGAACGACATACTCTCGAGCGTCGAGGTCGAGGGGGGCACCGACGAACAGAAGACCATCTTCTACACCGCCCTCTATCACATGCTCATCCACCCCAACATCCTGCAGGATGTCAACGGGCAATACCCCGCCATGGAGAGCCAGCAGATACTCACCACCCCGCACAACCGCTACACGGTATTCTCGCTGTGGGATACCTTCCGCAACGTGCACCCCTTCTTCACCCTCGTCTATCCGCAGATGCAGCTCGATATGGCACAGACCCTCATCGACATGTACAACGAGTGCGGCTGGCTGCCCCGCTGGGAGCTCTACGGCAACGAGACCCTCACCATGTCGGGCGACCCGGCCACCATCATGCTGGCCGATACCTGGCTGCGCGGCCTGAAGGGATTCGACGCCGAAACGGCCTACCGGGCCATGGTGAAATCGGCCACCGCCCCGAGCAGCGAGAATATCCTGCGCACCGACAACGACGACTACCTGGCCCTGGGCTATGTGCCCCTGCGCGAACAGTTCGACAACTCGGTATCGCACGCCCTCGAATACTATCTGGCCGACTTTGCCCTATCGCGCTTTGCCGCCGACCTGGGCCACAAGGAGGATGCCAAACGCTTTGCCGACCGCTCGCTGGGCTACAAACGCTACTACTGCAAAGAGTACGGCACGCTGCGACCCATACTGCCCGACGGCAAGTTCTACACCCCCTTCGACCCCATGCAGGGCATCAACTTCGAGCCCTCGCCCGGGTTCCACGAGGGTAACGCCTGGAACTACACCTTCTACATCCCGCACGACATCGACGGACTCAAGCGCCTCATGGGGGGCGACAAGAAGTTTGCCGCCAAGCTGCGCAAGGTATTCGACGAGAACCTCTACGACCCCGCCAACGAGCCCGACATCACCTACCCCTACCTCTTTGCACAGGTCAAGGGTCAGGAGTGGCGCACCGACTCGCTGGTGAACGTGCTCTTGAAAAAGCACTTCAAGAACCAGCCCGACGGTATCCCCGGCAACGACGACACCGGCACCATGTCGGCCTGGGCCGTATTCAGCATGATGGGCCTCTACCCCGACTGTCCGGGCATCCCCCGCTACACCCTCACGGCCCCCGCGTTCGACCGCATCACCCTGCACCTCGACCCGCGCTACTACAAGCACGACACGCTGGTAATCGAGTGTGAACGCCCATCGGCCGAGGCCATCTATGTCGACCACATCGAGGTCAACGGCAAGCGACTCAAAGGCCGCTTCATCTCGCACGACGATTTGGTCAACGCCGGCACCCTCCGGTTCGTCCTCACCGAGAAGAAGAAATAACGCAATCAATCTTTCTTCATAAAACGAAACGGGACCGTCTCCTCACTGGAGCCGGCCCCGTTTTTATTTCAGGTAATATCTACTACTGTGGGAGCGGTTACCCTACTCTATCTTACTCCCACTCGATGGTCGAAGGCGGTTTGGAGCTGATGTCGTAGACTACGCGGTTCACGCCACGCACCTTGTTGATGATGTCGTTCGACACCTTGGCCAGGAACTCGTAGGGCAGACGGGCCCAGTCGGCCGTCATGCCGTCGGTCGAGAGCACGGCACGCAGGGCCACGGCACGCTCGTAGGTGCGCTCGTCGCCCATCACGCCTACCGACTGTACCGGCAGCAGCACCACGCCGGCCTGCCATACCTTGTCGTAGAGGTCGTTGTCGATGAGCCCCTGGATGAAGATGTGGTCGGCATCTTGCAGAATGCGCACCTTCTCGGGGGTGATGTCGCCCAGGATGCGCACACCCAGACCGGGACCGGGGAAGGGGTGACGCCCGATGAGCTTGTTGCTGATGCCCAGCTCGCGGCCCACGCGACGAACTTCGTCCTTGAAGAGCAGGCGCAGGGGCTCTACCAGCTTCAGGTTCATCTTCTCGGGCAGACCGCCCACGTTGTGGTGCGACTTGATGGTCATGCCGGTAATCGAGAGCGACTCGATCACGTCGGGGTAGATGGTGCCTTGAGCCAGCCACTTGATGTCGGTGAGCTTGCGAGCCTCGCGGTCAAAGATGTCGATGAAGCCCTTGCCGATAATCTTGCGCTTCTTCTCGGGGTCGGTTACCCCTTTGAGCTGTTCGTAGAAATACTCCTTGGCATCGATGCCCAGCACGTTGAGCCCCATATCCTTGTAGTTGGCGAGCACGCTTTCGAACTCATTCTTGCGCAGCAGACCGTTGTCGACAAAGATACAGGTGAGGCGGCTGCCGATAGCCTTGTTGAGCAGTACGGCGGCTACGGTCGAATCGACACCGCCCGAGAGGGCCAGCACCACCTTGTCGTTGCCCAGCTTCTCTTGCAACTGGGCCACCGTGTGTTCGATGAACGAGGCGGGAGTCCAGTCCATGTTGCAGTGGCAGATGTCGCGCACGAAGTTGGTGAGCAACAGGGTACCGTCTTCGCTGTGGTATACCTCGGGGTGGAACTGTACGCCCCAGGTCTGCTCGCCCTCGATGTGGAAGGCGGCGGTCTTCACCTCGTGGGTGCTGGCCACGAGTTTGAACGACGGGGGGATGACCGTGATGGAGTCGCCGTGCGACATCCACACCGTAGAGTTCTCGCGCATGCCGTGCATGAGGGGGTCGCTGTCGTCGTGCCAGGCCAGATTGGCGCGCCCGTATTCGCGGGTATCGGCCGACTCGACCTTACCGCCCGAGGTGTGGGCCAGGAACTGCGCTCCGTAGCAGACGCCGAGCACGGGATAGACACCGCGGATACGGCTCAAATCCACAAAGAGTGCCTGAGGGTCGTTCACCGAATAGGGACTTCCCGAGAGAATCACACCCTTGATGCCCTCGTCGCCAAAGGGGAACTTGTTGTAGGGCAAGATTTCGCAGTAGGTATTCAGCTCCCGCAAGCGGCGGGCGATAAGCTGAGTGTACTGGGATCCGAAATCGAGAATAATAATCTTTTCCTGCATAATCGTAGGTCTTTATGTGTGTTGTATAGTGTTGTTCATAATCTTTTCGCGCGTCAGCTGCTTGATGTTGTCGGGCTCGCCGGCCAGCCAGATGACATCGTGAGCCTCAAAACGGATTTGTCCGTCGGGCTGGTGGAAGGTACCGTCGGCCCGCTCGATGCCTACAATGAGGCAGTTGTTCTGGTTGCGGATGTTGAGCGACGAACTGGTCTGCCCGATCAGGGGCGAATCGTCGGGCACCACCACATGGGTGAAGGTCACCTCCTTGGCTTCGCTTTCGTCGTCGGTCGAGGCACTGCCCTCGACTACGGCGAGCAACGACTGTATCTGGTCGTCGGTACCGATTACCCCGATGGTGTCGCCGGGGAAGATGCGGGTCTCGCCCTTGGGTATGTTGATGCGTTTCGTTCCGCGCTGGATACTCACCACGTTCACGCCGTACTCCTTGCGCAGGTTCGAGTCCATGAGCCGACGGCCGGCAAAAGGACAATCGGCATTCACGTCCATATAGGCCAGGTGCATGTCGCTCACCAGGCTGGTGTTGCGGCCGGTCTTGCGCAACTCGCGCTCGTTGAGATTGTCCATAAAGATGGTCTCGATGCGCATGAACTGCTTCTGGATGCGCTTCGACAGCAAGATGAGCACCACGATAAAGATACCCAACCCCAACAGTACCCCGGTGCGTTGCGAGTGTACGCTCGAGAGGTAATAGATGACGAAGAAGAGAGCCAGCAGGATGCGGAAGACAATCATCAGCGTGAGCGGTACCCGGTTGGCCCGCCCCTCGCCCAGTTTTCGGATAAGGCTCATGTTTACCTCTTTCACCATGAGAGCCCACAGGAAGGGCGACATCGCAACCAGTGTCACCACAGCGGCAATAGCCCGTCCCCAGTCGGGCAGAATATCGAGCATGAGAGGCATGAACCACGATTTCGAAATAAGTATAATAGCCACAATGATGGCCGAATAGAGCACTACCCGCCACAGGTATTGGGCAAGCGCCTCTTTCCACACCGCCTTGTGAGGCTTGATTTCGGTTCGGCTCTGGCTGTACCGGTCGATGGCCGTAAGCCATTTTTCGGGCAGATGACGCTCTACCCACCCATAGGCCGGGTCGGCCAAGCGTATGCAGTAGGGGGTGAGGAAGGTGGTGATGACCGAGACGGCTACCACAATGGGGTAAAGAAACTTGTCAATCACATTCAATGACATACCCAGCGAGGCGATGATAAAGGCAAACTCGCCGATTTGCGAGAAGCTGAAACCCGACTGCATCGCGATTTTGAGCGACTGGCCCGAGGCCAGCATACCCACCGTGCCAAAGAATACCTGCCCCACGATAACCACCAGCGACAGCAGGCAGATGGGCAGGGCATATTGGCTCAAGGCATCGGGACTCACAAGCATGCCCACCGACACGAAAAAGATGGCGCCGAAGAGGTCTTTGACCGGGCCCACCACCTTGCCGATGCGCTCGGCCTCGTTGGTCCCCGCCAGAATCGAGCCCATGACGAAGGCACCCAGTGCCGACGAAAAGCCCACGTAGGTAGCCAGCACCACCATACCCAGGCAGAGGCCCATCGAGACAACCAGCAGCGTCTCGTCGTTCAGGAACCGGCGAGCCTTCTTCAGGAAGAGCGGCAGCACGGCAACCCCCACCACAAACCAGATGATGAGGAAGAATACCAGCTTGGCAATGCTCTCGATCAGTTCGGCACCCTCAAAAGAGTTTTTCACCGCAATCGACGAGAGAATCACCATCATCACCACGGCAAACAAGTCCTCGACGATGAGCACACCGAATACCAAATTGGCAAAGGCTTTCTTCCGAAGGTTCAAATCGGTGAAAGCCTTGATGATAATCGTCGTGGACGACATGGAGAGCATGGCGCCCAGAAATACACTGTCGAGATAGGTAAAGTGCAGCAACCGCCCGGCACCGTAGCCCACGAGCATCATGCCCGCCACCACAACCATCGCCGTAATCACGGCCGACGAACCTACCTGAAACAACTTCTTGAAACTAAACTCCAACCCCAGCGAAAACAAGAGCACGATAATACCCAGTTCGGCCCACAGGTTGATGTCGGCCTCATCGACAATCGTCGGGAAAAATCCGAAATTGGGCCCCACCAGAAAACCGGCCACGATGTAACCCAGGACAACGGGCTGTTTCAGTTTCTTGAACAGTAAGGTCACTACCCCGGCTACAATCAAGATGAGCGCCAAATCGGTGATGAGTGAATCCAAACCTCCCATAATCAAATTTCGTTTTGCAGAGAAATATATTCAGTTCGATAGAGAGCGCGCATGCGGGCAAAGAGCGTGATAAAGTCGGTTGTCGAGCGAGCCAGCACGACAAACTTCAGGTCGGTCTTCTGTGCTCCGTAGTCATACTCGACCAGCACGTTGTGCAAGGCCACGTTGTATTGCCCCAGCAACTGTTTATAGCGTTCCAGATCTTCCACAATCTCGCCGGCACGCAGGTGGATGATGCGCCCCTCCCAATCGAGTTTGGCATGCCGCTCGTACTGCTCGAGGCTCACCAGCGTAAACAGGATAAGCACCGTAGAGATGACGGCAACCCAGTAGAGCCCTACCCCCACGGCCAGACCCAGAGCGGCTACCATCCAGATGCCCGCGGCGGTAGTCAACCCCCGCACCGAGCCCTTGGTCTGGATTATGGCACCGGCACCCAGGAAACCCACACCCGTAATCACCTGCGCAGCCACCCGGCCGGGGTCGCCGTTTTTCAAACCCAAATAGACTTGTGGAATATAAATCGACACAATCATCGCCAGCGTCGCCCCCATCGAAATCAGGGCAAAGGTGCGGGCTCCGGCCACCTGGCCCTTGCGCTTCCGCTCAAAACCGACGATACCACCCAGCAACAGACTCAGCGCCAGCTTGAATACGGCCGAGGTGGCTGTCACCTCTGTGTCTGAAATCGTTGCCAGAAAATCTTCGAAGATATTCATATCTTACTTTTTAGCTGTACAAAGATAGAAAAAGGTGAGAGCAGAGGCAAACGAAAATACAATTTTTCATTTGTCTCACCCTCGCCTTTTACTATTTTTGTATCATTCAAAAAAAACTCATGATTAAACCTCTCACCTCACTGCGTTTCGTGTTTGCCTTCCTGGTATTCATGAGCCATAAAAACCTCTTCCCACACGAGGCTCCGGGATTTTTGTGGCACATCTTCCGAGAGGGGTATGCCGGAGTGAGTTTCTTTTTCATGTTGAGCGGTTTCATTCTGGCTTATACCTACCAACAGCGACTCATAAGTGGCACGGTGACCGTACGCTCGTTCTATGTAGCACGGATAGCTCGCATCTACCCGCTGCACCTACTGGCTCTGCTGGTATCGCTCTTCCTCTTGCGCTTCTTTGCCCACTCATCGGCAAGCGATTTTGGAGAACTGGCACTCAACATTCTGCTGCTGCAAAGTTTCATTCCGGGACAAGAGTTTCTGTTCAACTCGGTGAGTTGGAGCCTCTCCGACGAAGCCTTCTTCTACGCCCTTTTTCCCGTAATTATTTTCTCAACCTTCCGTAACCGACGGCGGGAAGCCCAGGCCATGTGGGTAGGGTTGGGGCTGGCCATCGTGCTTTCGGCCTATCTGTTACGAAACAATCTGTGGGAACATTGGACGCTCTACATCAATCCCCTTTTCCGCATCTTCGACTTTGTGCTGGGTATTGCACTCTACAACCTCTGCCACCGATGGGAATCGTACCTTCCGCTACAAGGTCGCTATACCCAACTCGAATGGCTAGCCCTGCTCCTAATTATCGTGGCCTACTGCACGGCCTTCTTTATCCCGGTATCCTTTCGCCGCAGCGTGTGGTACTGGTTGCCCATGGGATTGCTCATTGCCTCCTTCTACTTTCACCGCGGAGCCTTGTCGCGACTGCTCTCCCACCCCGTATGTGTCAAACTGGGGGAAATCAGTTTCGCCTTCTATCTGTTTCACTACCTGGTGATACAATGCGTAAAAATCGGGCTGCGACATCTGCATCTCGAGGTCTCGCTCACTATCGAATTTTTCATTGCCCTTGCTGTGAGCATCGCCACGGCTTATATCGCACATCAGTATATCGAGCAACCTCTGAACCGACTGATTCGCAAACGCTTCTCGTCCTAAAACAAACAAAAGAGGCGACAACCCCGTGGGTCATCGCCTCTCGTTTATCTCGATATATGTCGTTTACTGTACACCCGAAGTGGTTACTTCCGACGAAATCTTCTTTACCAAACCTTGCAGTACGGCACCGGGACCTACCTCGATAAAGGTATCGGCACCGGCAGCAATCATGTTTTGAACCGATTGCGTCCAACGTACGGGAGCGGTCAACTGAGCGATCAGGTTCTTCTTGATCTCATCGGGGTCGGTCTGCGGTTGAGCGTTCACGTTTTGATAAACGGGGCACTTGGGCGTGTGGAAGTTGGTGTGAGCGATAGCGTCGGCCAATTCGGCACGAGCGGGCTCCATCAGCGGCGAGTGGAAAGCACCACCCACTTTCAGCGGGAGGGCACGTTTGGCGCCGGCGGCTTTCATCAGTTCGCAAGCCTTGTTGATACCTTCAATGCTACCCGAAATCACAATCTGTCCCGGGCAGTTGTAGTTGGCGGCTACACAAACTTCGCCTTCGGAGGCTACCGATGCGCAGATTTCTTCTACTTTCGCATCCGGCAGGGCAATGATGGCTGCCATGGTAGAGGGATGAGCTTCGCAAGCCTTCTGCATGGCCTGAGCACGAGCCGAAACCAGACGTACACCGTCTTCAAACGAGAGAGCACCGGCAGCTACCAGAGCCGAGAACTCACCCAGCGAGTGACCGGCAACCATGTCGGGGTCGAAGGCGTCGCCCATCGTCTTGGCCAGAATGACCGAGTGCAGGAAGATGGCCGGCTGAGTAACCTTGGTTTGACGCAGGTCCTCATCGGTACCGTTAAACATCAGGTCGGTGATATTGAAACCCAATATCTCGTTGGCCTTATCAAACATCTCTTTGGCTACGGGGTTGTTCTCGTAGAGGTCTTTACCCATACCTACGAATTGGGCCCCTTGTCCGGGAAATACAAATGCTTTCATTTCTATTGTTTTTAATTACGGAAATTTTTCCTTATTCCAAAATCGTTGCAAAGTTAAATCAATTTATCAGGATGAGCAAACTTTTACATATCAATATCATTTTTAACCGGGAGAATAATCGTAAACAGACATCCGGTAGAGTCCAACAGCAAATGCAAAACTACAAAACGTTTATGAAGAATCTGTATTTGGGCGAATCAAAATTAAGTTTTTCCCGAGGTCTTCGATTCAATTTCTTTTGTATCTCTTTGATTTTCCAGTCGGAGAAATCCTGAAAGTTGGCCTTTTTTGGGATATATTTCCGAATAAGCTTGTTTGCATTCTCAATGGCTCCTTTCTGCCAGGCTGAATAAGCATCCGTAAAATAAACCTTAACTGGCGGCCTACCTTTGAGGCTGAGTTGTTTGGTTATCTCCTGATGTGCTGCAAATTCACAACCGTTGTCGGTGGTAATCGTATGTATCGTTTGCCTATATGGGAACAGCAGTCGGATGACCGCCCGGGCCGTCGGTAGGGCTTTCCGTCCCTGAGGCAACTTTTCCATGAGTATGAAATTGGTCGAACGTTCGGTTAGGGTGACGATGGCATGACCGCAGGAGTCGATGATGGTGTCCATTTCCCAATCGCCGAATCGGGTTCCGTCTGCCTCCTTGGGGCGCTCGTGTATGCTTGTGCGGTTGGGTATATTGGTCGCTTTTGTCGGACGCAGGATTTTGCCTCGCTTTTTGTATTTGAGCCCATGAGGCATATGCAGAGCCAGTTTCCCGGTCGTATCGGCATGGACATGGTTGTAGATGGTCTGCTTGGCGATGTGGATACCTTCTTTCCTGAGTACTCCCGCTATCTGGGCCGGAGACCATTCCTCCTCTTCGATCATGCGCTCAATTCGCCACCATAGATCTTCCGGTTTCCTGTGATGGCCCTTAAATCCGTGCTTGCGGCTATCACACTGCCTCTGAGCATATTTCCATATATACTCTCCTTCCGGCTTTGAGTTGCGCCTGATTTCCCGACTGACTGTCGATTTTGATACTCCTATTTCCTCTGCTATGCGAGAACGGCTCCATTTCCTTTTCAGACCAAGATATATTTCATATCTTTGGGCTTCGATTAGTTGATTTGACATGGCAATACAAAATTAATTAATCGTAGGGAGATTTCGGTCTCCCTTTTTTGTATTGCTGTTGGACGCTCTCAGGGGCTTTGCGCCCCCGCCGCTATGGCTTCCCCCGCAGTGTTTTTCATAGTTCTTGTTCCTTCCTTACTCGAAAAACGTTGCGTTTTGATTTGGATTCTTCAGTAAACAGACATCCTACCCACCTCCATGCAAAAGAATTACGTCGCGCCTAACCCCGACAACAGCCATGTGCCGGGAGACAGATTGTACCACCAACGAAATCTACCTCTGCAACCGAACCTATTCGTGAGCCGATGTGTTAATCAATTTTGATATGGATTTGTTGTATTATACAAATATTCTTTCTTATTTTGTTCCGTAAACACTAAACTGGTATACAAAAATGAATACACTCTCTGCAATATTGCTGCTTTTTGGTAACTTGGGAACGACCGAAATAATTATAATCCTGATTATATTTTTGCTTTTATTCGGCGGTAAAAAGATTCCCGAACTGATGCACGGTCTGGGCAAAGGCGTTCGCAGTTTCAAAAAGGGCATGAACGAAATCGAAGACGAAATAAACTCCACTCCCGCCCCCGACAGCAAAGAGAAGACCAAAGAACTGCCCAAGGAGGGAAACAAATAAATACGACGGCTTTGCTACTACCCGTCGGGCACATCGGTAAAAATCGAACTTTGTCGCCGTGCGGTTCTCACACTGCAGGCCGAACTGTTGTATTTGTATGAGCAACGAACTGAAAGAGATGAGTTTTTGGGAACACGTCGAAGACCTGCGTAAGGTTATCTTGCGTTCGGTCGGAGCTATCGTCGTGCTGGCCATCGTCTTCTTTGCACTCATGCCCCATATCTTCGACAGCATTATTCTGGCTCCCTGCCACTCCGACTTCATTCTGTACCGGTGGCTCTGCGCACTCAACCAGCACACGGCCATCCTGCCCGACTTTTGCAACGACCAGTTCGAGGTCAAACTCATCAACATACAACTGGCCTCGCAGTTCTTTATTCACATGAGTACCTCCATGTGGCTTGCCCTGCTGGTGGCTTTTCCTTACATCATCTATGAACTGTGGACTTTCATCAGTCCCGGACTCTATGCGGGCGAGAAACGTCACGCCCGGGGTGCCTTCCTGGCCGGGAACATCATGTTTTTCATCGGTATTGCCGTCGGCTATTTTCTGGTATTCCCCCTCACCCTGCGGTTCCTGGCCGAGTATCAGGTGAGCGAAATGGTGCCCAACCAGATTTCGCTCGACTCTTACATGAACAACTTCCTTACGCTCAACTTCGTCATGGGGTTGGTCTTCGAGTTGCCGCTCCTCTGCTGGCTGCTCTCGAACATGGGACTCATCTCGCGGCAATTCTTCAAGACTTACCGCCGCCACGCCATCGTCATTCTGCTCATTCTGGCCGCCTTTATTACCCCCTCGAGCGATCCCTTCACCCTTTCGGTCGTATTCATCCCGCTCTATGCTCTCTACGAAATCAGTGCCTGGGTGGTGAAACCCACCCCCAAAGAGGAGGAAGAGGAGGATGACAACGAGAACTCTCCCGCTTAAAACCAATCTCTGAAAGCTGGCACACGGGCCTTGCTGATGATGACCTTCTCGGTCGTAGGGGGTGTGAGTTGCAGCACCATGCGCCCGCCAAACCAGAGGCTCACGCCGGTAACGGCCTTGTGGGCAATGATGTATTGCCGGTTGGCCCTGAAAAAGTGGCGGGGGTTGAGCTGTTCGGCCAACTCGTCGAGAGTTTGCTGAAAGTCGAATGTCTCGCCCAACTGCATCACGGCCTTGACCGAACCGCCATCGATGTAGAAATAGCTGATTTGCTCCACACTCACGGGCACGAAGCGGTCGCCCTTGACGGGGACCAGGAAGTGGGTTTTGTAACTCTCCTCCCGCTTCAAGGCCCGCATCACCGCCTGCAGGTCGGCAGCCGGTTGCGGGGTGCCGCCCAGCATCTTCAGTTTGTCGATGGCCTTCTGCAGGTCGCCGCTGCCGATGGGTTTCAACAGATAGGCGATGCTGTTCACCCGGAAAGCCTGCAAGGCATACTCGTCGTAGGCGGTGGTAAAGATGATGGGACAGGTGATGTCGATATGCTCGAAGATGCCGAAGGCCGACCCGTCGGCCAGGTGTATATCCATGAATACCAGCTCGGGCATGGGATGAGCGGCAAACCACTCCAGCGCACCGGTCACACTGTCGGTCTCGCCTACGATGTCAAACTCGGCATCGACCTCTTTCATGGCCGCCTTCAGGTTGCGCAGGGCCGCTTTTTCGTCTTCTATAATCAAGGTCTTCATATCAACGGCAAAGTTACTTTAAAGTTTTTCTCGCTCTCCTCGATGGTGATGTCGCGCCCGAAAAGCAAGCGGTAGCGCTTGGAGAGGTTGGCCAGCCCGATGCAGGTACTGCTGCTGTCGGTCAGTTTGGGTTGCAGGCGGTTGCTCACACACAGTCCGTCGCCCTCGGCACCGATGCGTATGGTGAGCGGGTTGCGGTTGCTGATTTCGTTGTGTTTCACCGCATTTTCGACCAGCATCTGCACCGCCATCAGCGGCACTTGCCGCTGCATCAAGGCCTGCGGGATGTCAATGTCGAAGTGCAGGTTATCCTCATAGCGCATCTGCAGCAGATAGATGTACGACTGCACGAAGTCCATCTCCTCCCGCAGGGTGACGGTGTGCGTCTGGTTGTCGTGCAGCGTGTAGCGCATCACCCGCGAGAGCTCCTGCAGATAGTTCTGCGCCTTGTCGGGCGACTCCCGAATGAGCGAATAGAGCGTGTTGAGCGAGTTGAAGAGCATGTGCGGGTTGAGCTGGCTCTTCAAGGCCTCGTACTGGTTGACGAGATTTTCGGTGCGTAACTGTTCGTTCTCGAGCAACATGCGCTGGCTGCGTCGACTCTGGTGGTCCAAATAACTGGTGCCCGTAACGATACAGGCAATGAGTATATCGCGCAACGGATGCAGGTAGTGATGCAACATGGCCGTGATGGCCGGGACTCCGAAATGTTCATGGGCATAAACAAAACCTTTGCCCAACAGATTACAGGCGGCCAGCGTAACGACAAAGGTCACCGCCACCCGCCGCCAGCTCAACTCGGCCGTCGGCTTGTTGAGCCTCATCATCCCGATATTCAGGAAGAACAGCAGCACGGTAGAGAGATAGGTAAACAGTATCTCATAACTGACGTTGGCCCAATGTACATCGGGGAAGAGGCGGCTGCCCGCCTCGGGCTCGGAGAGCGCAATCAGCTCGGGCAGGTGCATGAGGAATGCCACCAGAATGGAGATGGCATTCATCATCAGGAGGAATCGCTTATGGATGTGAAACAACTTCATGCCCCAAAGTTATCATTTTTTATCCGTAATCGTGGCAGCCACATACATTCCCGGTCTGAAATTGGAGTAGGGTTGCAAAATGCGGGCATAGACCTTGATGGAACGGTTGACGTTGTCGACCATCTGGTCTACCGAAACAAGCTCGGCCGAGAAGGTGGTATCGGGCATGCCGTTGACCTTGAAGGTGAAGCGGGTACCCGGCTGCAGTTTGTTCAGGTCTTTTTCGTAGGCCGTCAGCTGCAACATGGGGTTGTTCTTGTCGATAACATCGCAAACAGGTTCACCCGCAGCAAAATACTTGCCGGCGTTGATGTCCATGTTGGTCACATAGCCGTTGCGCGGAGAGCGTACCTCCAGATAGGTGCGTATGCCTTTCCGGTTCAGCGACGCCGTGTCGGTACCCAGCAGGGCAAGTTGTGCGGCAGCCGCCTCCATGCGGCTCTTCATCGACAGGTAGTCGGCCTTGCTCTGTTGCAGACGCTTGAGCGAAGCCGATTCGCCCGATACCAGACGTTGCTGACGCTCATACTCCTTCTTGAGATATTCGGCCTGAGCGGCGGCATCGAGATAGGATTGCTGGAGCTCGATATAGGCCGGATTGGCCAGCGTAAGAATCACCTCGCCCTTGCTCACATACTTGCCGGGCAAGACCCGAATATCCTGCACCGAACCGCCCATACTCAGCGTAACGGTGACGTGATTTTGCGGCGGCATCACGATAATGCCGTTGAACGACGGCGGATTGGAGACGTTGGTGGCTCCGCTCACGCCATCGACCTTAGGGGTCTGGGCACTGTCGCCCGAGGCTTGTGCCACGGTGTCGGCCGGAGCAGCCGACCCGGCCGACGGAGTCGACGAATTGGAACACGATACGGCCAGCAAGGCAAGGGCCACGTAAATCATTCGTTGTTTCATCAGGTTCATTCTGTTATTCATTGTTCTTTGAGTTTTTGAGGTTGGGTAATTAAAGGGGGTAAACCGGCGGCTCACTCGGTATAGAGTTCGAGCTCGAGCACGGTGATATTGTAGGCATATACCGTTTCGATGTAGCCCCGGCGTATTTCGCGGGCGGCATTCAAGCTCTGGATAAATTCGCTAATGTCGGTTTCGTTCTCCTGGAATTTCTTGACGGCACTGTTTTGCAGGGCCTCGGCCTCCTTGACGGCAGCCTGCTGGTAGTAGAGCAGACGCTCGCGCTGGCGCACCAACTGGTTCTGCAGTTCGCTCACCCGGTTGGAGAGCTGGCGGCGATTGTCCTCGGCCTGCCAGTTGGCAATCTGCAGGTTGATGCGGGCCTGCTTGGCCCGGCTTTGCTGCGGAAAGAAGAGTATGGGGAACGATACGCCCACCATCCACGAGTTCAGGCCCGAGAGGGGGGCTATCTTCTGGCGCACATAACCAACCGAAATTTCGGGGAAGAAGCGGCTGCGCTCGATTTTCAGCATATCCCGCTTCTCCTGTACCTGGGCACTGAAGTAGTCGAGATGACGCGACGAGAGCGACAGGCCGTCGGTCTGTATCTGCATCACGGCCAGCGAGGTATCGGCCGGCAACAGGGCCTCGTCGCTGTAACAGGTCCAGGCAAACCGGCGCTCGGCCAGGTTCAACTCTTCCGAAGCCTCCATCCAACGGGTGTGCAGGTCGGTGGCCAGGGCCGTAATCATGTTGCGCTCGGCCAGGTCGATGTCGCCCTGCTGGTAGCGTTGCTCGCCGCTGTTCCGCAACCGCTCGGCCAGCGCCTTCTGCCCCCGATAGAGGGCGTCGATGTGGTAGGCATACTGGTAGTAGGCCCATGCCCGTTTCACCTCGGCCGTAATCTCTTTCTTCACCATGTCGCGGTAGCTCTCGCCCTTGCTTATCTGCGTGTTGGCCAGGGCATTTTTATAGAAGGGGGTGAGCAGCGAGCCGAGCGACTGCTCGATCGACAGTTCGTTGTCCTTGCTGCTCTCGCCGTTCAGTTGCCCCCAGGAGTAGCTGAACGAGGTGCTGCCGCCGTCCCAGGCTTCGCCCTTTGTGACGCGGGCCAGGGAGATTTCCGACTCGGCCATCTTCAACCGCGGGTTGTTGCTCTGGGCCATCTCGATGGCCTGCTCCATCGTCACGGTCTGCTGGGCCTGTGCGGCAGGCACGAAGGCTATCAGCAAAGCCAGACCCAAAGCAGCCTTACGGAGAGAGCGGCGACTCTTCCGGCGCAGCCGTTTGGCGGCCAGGATGCTCACGATACGGTAAAATGCGGGGATAATGATGAGCGTCAGGGCGGTCGAAACAATCAAGCCACCAATCACTACCGTGGCCAACGGGCGCTGTACCTCGGCACCGGCCGACTTGGCTATGGCCATCGGCACGAAGCCCAGCGAAGCTACCAGACCGGTAAGGAATACCGGGCGCAACAGGTGCGGGCAGCCCTCGGCAATGATGCGGCTGGTCGTCAAGGGATACCGGGTACGCTTGCGTATGTCGTTGAAGTGGTTAATCATGAGGATACCGTTCAGCACCGCCACACCGAAGAGGGCAATGAACCCGACACCGGCCGAGATGCTGAAGGGGAGGCCGCGCAGCCACAGGGCCACGATACCGCCGATGAGCGAGAGGGGCACGGTAGAGAATACGACCAGCGAATAGGTGATGCTGTGGAAGGCAAAGAAGAGCAACAGCAAGATGAGCATCAGGGCGATGGGGATAACCACCGTGAGGGTGCTGATGGCATTTTGCAGGTTCTCGAACTGGCCGCCATACTCGAAGTAGTAGCCGGGCTTGAGTTTCACGTTCTTGTCGAGCGACTCTCTGATCTGGTTCACCACCTGCTGAATATCGGCATCGCGCACATTCACACCGATAACCACGCGTCGCTTGGTGGCGTCGCGGTTGATTTGCAGGGGGCCGTTTTCCAGCTCGATGCTGGCCACCTCGCTGACGGGGAGCTGTATGTTGTCTTTCGTGCGGACAAAGAGCTTGTCGATGTTCAGGTCGCTCACCTTGTTCTTATCCAGGCGAACCACGAGGTCGAAGCGGCGCTCGTTCTCAAAGACAACCCCGGCCGTCTCGCCCGCATAGGCGGTGCGGATAACGGTATTCAGCTCTTCGATGTCGATGCCGTAGCGGGCAATCTTGGCCCGGTCGAAGTGAATGAGCAACTGGGGCAGACCCATGGCCTGCTCTACCTGCACGTCGGCCGCACCCGGCACCTGCTCGACATAGCGGGCCGCCTCGCGCGCCTTGCTGTACAGCTCGGCCATATCCTCGCCGTAGAGCTTGATGGCAATATCGGCCTTGGCACCGGTCATCAGCTCGTTGAACCGCAACTGAATCGGCTGGCTGAAGTTGAACTCGGCACCGTCGATCGAGTCGAGGCACTGCTTCATCTTCTCCACCATCTCGGCCCGGCTCGAGGCCGACGTCCATTCGCTGAAAGGTTTCATCACAATCATCACGTCGGCATCCTCGACGGCCATCGGGTCGGTAGGCACCTCGGCCGTACCTATTTTGGCCACTACGTGCTTGATTTCGGGGAAACGCTCCTTGAGCCGTTTCTCGGCCTCGAGCGAAACCTCGATGCTCCGGCTCAGCGAGCTACCGGCCGGGAGGGTCATCTGCATGGCAAAATCGCCCTCGTCGAGCGTCGGGATAAACTCGGCACCCAACCGGGTGAAGAGCAGCAACGACAGCACCAAAGCCACGAAGGCAGCGGCCACCGTGCCCCACACATGGGCCTGGCTGAAGCGGAGCGTGCGCCGATAGAGGCGGTTCAACCAGTCGAAGAAGCGGTCGGCAAAGGTCCGCTTCACGGTCATCGTCCGTTTCAGGCAGAGCGACGCCATCATGGGCACATAGGTGAGCGACAGGATAAGGGCGCCGATAATACAGAAGACGAGCGTCTTGGCCATCGGCGTAAAGTATTTGCCCTCGATGCCGCTCAGAGTAAGTATGGGGAAGAATACAATCAGGATAATGAGCACGGCAAAGGTAGCACTGCGGGCTACACGGCCGGCCCCCTTCTCGACCTCGTCGTTCATCTCTTCACGCGACAGCGTGCGACCGCGCAACTGCCGCCCGTAGAGGTGGGCCAGGATACCCTCCAGAATGACGATGGACCCGTCGACCACAATACCGAAGTCGATGGCACCGAGGCTCATCAGGTTGGCCGAGACGTTGAAGATGCGCATCAGGATAAAGGCAAAGAGCATGGCCAGCGGGATAACCGATGCGACAATCAACCCGGCCCGTACATTGCCCAGGAAGATAATCAGCACCAGAAATACGATGATGGCACCCTCGACCAGGTTGCGAATCACGGTCGAAATATTCCGGTTCACCAGCTCCGAGCGGTTCAGGTAGGGCTCGACCGACACCCCTTCGGGCAACATCTGCTGCACCTTGGCCACCCGTTTCTCCAGCTCCTTGGTTACCACGTTGGCATTGGCACCCTTGAGCATCATGGCGATACCGCCCACACACTCGCCCTCGCCATCCTTGGTCATGGCACCGAAGCGTTTGGGAGCGCCAAACTGCACACGGCCTATATCGCCGATGTGTATGGGGATACCGCCCCGGTTGGTCACCACAATCTGCTCCACGTCGTGCAGGTCTTTAATCATACCCTCGGAGCGTATGTAGTAGGCGCGGTTTATCTTTTCGATATAGCTGCCTCCCGTATTCTGGTTGTTCCGGCTCAAAGCCTCGAACACCTCGCCTATCGTGATGTTGAGCGAATAGAGAGCGTCGGGGTCGACAGCCACTTCGTACTGCTTCAGATAGCCGCCGAAGCTGTTGATTTCGACAATGCCGGGAATACCCGAAAGCTGACGTTTCACAATCCAGTCCTGGATGGTGCGCAGCTCCATGGCATCGTAGCGGTCTTCATAGCCCGGCGCCACCTTGAGCACATACTGGTATATCTCGCCCAGACCGGTGGTGATAGGCATCAGCTCGGGAGTTCCCAGTTCCGGCGGGATTTCGCCCGATACCATCTGAATCTGTTCGTTGACCAACTGGCGGGCATCCAGCGTGGGCACATCCTCCTTGAAAACCACCGTCACAAGCGACAGCCCGAAACGCGATACCGAGCGTATCTCCTCGACATTCATCACGTTGCTCATGGCTATCTCGATGGGGAAAGTAATGAGCTGTTCCACCTCTTGCGGGGCCAGCGTAGGCGACACGGTGACAATCTGCACCTGGTTGTTGGTGATGTCGGGCACGGCATCGATAGGCAGCGTCAGCATGGAGTATATGCCGCCCGCCAGAAGCAACAGGGTGGTCAGGGCCACAAACAGCTTCCTTCGGATTGAAAAGTGTACGATCTTTGAAAACATATACGATAGATACTAAATTTATAATCGTTACAAAGTTACTGTCTCCTTGCACTCTTGCCTCCTACTTGCCGGTGAACCGACCAAAATAGGGGTTGAAACGGAAAATCGGCCGGGTGATTTTCCCGCACCCTCAACTTCTCCGGCCCGTAATCACCGCCCCCTCCCCTTCCCGACCAACAAAACCCGACGGATACCACAAGGGGCCGCATCGCCTGTCGGCGACACAGCCCCTTGACTGGATACAACATGTAACCCGTGTTATGCCGGGTGATGGCGGGTATCAGAACCGAAATAGATTACTATCTTATTATTGTGCCATTCCCCTCATCCGGGAAATTTATCCATCAACCGCTCAAGCCGGCCGATGAGCTCGCGGCCGAGGGAGGTTTTCTCCTCGATGTGGCGGCAGACCATCTGGACGAAGGGGTCGCTCTCGAACTGGCCCCGCACCTGCTCGAAGTCGCCGTCGCGCTGGCTGGCCGAACCGTCGACCCCGAAGCCGATGCGCGAAACGGTCGAGAACTCCTTGCGGGCGTCGTCGTAGAGCAGGCGGTCGAGCTCCACGACCGACTCGTTCCACTGCCGCACGATGGCGACGATGTCCTGCGGGGTGAACCGGTCGACACTCTTCCCATACCAGCGGCTCATCTGCGAGCACACCCAGGTCCACTCCATGTCGTAGTAGCGGCTGTGCAGGTCGCGGAAGTCGGCTTCGGCCTGCTCGAGGGTGTAACGGTTGTCACCAACGATGCGGTCGATTTCGGCCTCGACGGCCTGTTTGGGCAGGATAAGTCCCGCCAGATCCACCCACTCGCCCAAGCCCAGCGGGTCGGTAGGTTGCAGCCTGCGGTGCAGGTCGGCGATGTCGGCGAAGGGAGCCCCCTCGAGACGCTTGATGATGGAGTTGCCCATGAACTTGTGCACGGCCAGCGTGTAGAGGTGTATCCCCTTCTCGAGCGACCTGTGCCTGATGGTGGTACTCTGGAACGAGTAGCTCTCGGAGGTTTCGCCCGAGGTCTGCTTGAGCCCCTGCAGGGTGTCGATGCCTTGCAGCATCTTCTGGATGGTATAGGGGCTGAGCAAGTTGAAGTTGATGCAGTCGAGCTTGTCGGGGTCGGTGCGGCGGTCGCGCTTGGGCCACTTCTGGGCATCGCGTATGGTGCCCACGCTCTTGAGGTTGGCCCCCGGCACGAGGTAGGAGTGCTTGCCGTGCTCGATCAGGTAGGAGAAGGGCATACCCGAGGTATCGGGGTGGTTGACGTGCCTCCCCATGATGAGCGAGAAGGCCCCTATCCTGGCGGGCCACAGCATGTAGGAGTCGCTGGTGGTCTTCGACCCGCGCTCGACCACACCCTGGTGGATGGGCCCCAGCTTGTACATGTGGTTGCTCTGGTTCGACCCGCTGCCGGCGTTCAGGAACGAGAACATGCCGGCAATGAGCAGACTCGACTTGTGCATGGTCACCGTGTAGGGGCCGGCAAAGATGGCGCAGGCCTCGCCGTTCTCGCCCTGGCAGTTGCTGAAGAAGAGCGAGTCGTGGGCCGAGAAGAGGTGCGACAGGTGGCAGGCTTGCCCTACGAAGCAGCGCGACAGTACCGCGCCGTCGCTCACGCAGGCGCCCGAGCTGATGATGAAGTCTTGTGCGGTGACGTTGGCCCCGATGGTTACGGGGGCCTCGGGGCAACTGTTGATGGTGCCGTTGTCGAGACGCGAGGCGCCGTCGATGCGGCAGGCATCGCCGATGCAGAGATTGCGTATCGTCCCCGTGTTGACGATATGCACACCGCGGCCTATGGTGCCGCAGTCGCTCGTCACGGTGGCGGTATAGTCGGCCACCAGCTGCCGGAGCCGCCCGATGAGGTCGGGCCGGTGGCGATACATGGCCATGAGGTAGGCCATCTGTGCCGAGAGCCGGTTGTAGATGGGAACCTCGCGGCCGCCCGTCTCGTTGAGTACCGACACCTCGGTGCCGTTGCCGAAGGAGCTCTCTCCCTCGGTCAGCAGCAGGTTCACGTTCTGGATGTAGCAGTCGTCGCCTATGCGATAGTTGGCGATGTAGTTGGCCACCCCCTCGATGAAGGTGTTGTTGCCCACCGTGCAGTTGTGCAGGGCGACGTGGTGCAGCCCGGCACGTCGGGTAAGTCCGCCCGGCAAGGCGAAGTTTTTTTCAAATACCCCTAGCCTTACCTGCCCCGAGAAACGGACATGAGTAACGGTTTCGGGCACGAAGCCTTCGGCTACAAGCACCTGGCTCCAGTCGTCGGCCACGCAACCCTGGGCTGTGAGCCGGCTGATTTCTGAGTCATTGAGTTTACGATAATTCGTCATACTGGCAAAGATTAAGAGGCCGGAGGAGGTAGCCCGGTGAATTATTCAGGCAGAGAGGCGCCCCGGTCAGGAGGCGCCTTCGTCGTCGTTGTTGTCGGTGGCAATCTCGTCGTAGTGCTGGAAGAGGAAGTCGTTGTAGGGGAAACGCGTGGTGTGAATCTCCTTCACACGCTGGTAGAGCAGCGACTTCAGCTCGTCGATGTTGGTCTTGTTGCGGGCCGAGATGAAGATGCAGTTGTCGTTCATCTTGGCCATCCAGGTCTCTTTCAGCTCGTCGAGCGAGATGTTTTCGCGGGTGCGCGGAGTGAGGTCGTCGGCCGCCTTCTCGACGTAGGAGAAGGCATCGATTTTGTTGAATACCAGAATCATGGGCTTGTCGGCCGAGTCGCACACCTCTTGCAGGGTCTTGTTCACCACCTCGATCTGCTCCTCGAAAGCCGGGTGCGAAATGTCCACGACGTGGAGCAGCAGGTCGGCCTCGCGAACCTCGTCAAGGGTCGACTTGAACGAGTCGACCAGGTGGGTGGGCAGTTTGCGAATGAACCCTACGGTATCGGAGAGGAGGAAAGGCAGATTGTCGACAATCACCTTGCGCACCGTGGTGTCGAGGGTGGCAAAGAGCTTGTTCTCGGCAAAGACCTCGCTCTTGGCCAGCAGGTTCATCAGGGTCGACTTGCCCACGTTGGTATAGCCCACCAGCGCCACGCGCACCAGTTTGCCGCGGTTTTTGCGCTGGATGCTCTTCTGGCGGTCGATGCTTTTCAGCTCCTCTTTCAGGTGCGAAATCTTGTCGAGGATGATACGACGGTCGGTCTCGATCTGGGTCTCACCGGGACCACGCATACCGATACCACCCCGCTGCCGCTCGAGGTGCGTCCACAAGCGGGTAAGCCGCGGCAGCAGATACTGGTATTGCGCCAGCTCGACCTGCCGTTTGGCGTTGGCCGTCTGGGCCCGTTTGGCAAAGATGTCGAGAATGAGGCTGGTGCGGTCGAGAATCTTCACTTGCAGCTCCTTCTCGATGTTCTGCACCTGCTTGGCCGAGAGGTCGTCGTCGAAGATGACCATGCCTATCTCGTTCTCGTCGATGTAGTTCTTGATTTCGGCCAACTTGCCCGCACCGACGAATGTGCGGGAGTTGGGGGTGTCGAGCCGTTGCAGAAACTTCTTCACGGGCTGGGCACCGGCAGTTTCGGCCAGGAAGGCCAGTTCGTCGAGGTATTCGTTAACTTTCGCCTCGTTCTGGGTGTTGGTAATCAACCCCACCAGAACGGTGCGTTCGGTTTCTTCTTGGGTTAAGATAAATTCTTTCATGCGTTATGCTCCAAAGACCTGCCATGCACATAATGCTTTTCGCCGGGTCTTTGTTTAGTTGTTAAACAGTTTTTCAATCGTGACAATCTGGTAATCGTAAAAGTCGCGGGTGGCAGCATCGGTGGTGACGGCCCGTTTCTGCTTGTAGAGCGTGAGTACCTTTTTGAGGGCTCCGCTCATGTAGGGTGCCATTTCGGCTACCGACATCGAGGGCCCCAGCGTGAAGCGGGTGAACGACTGCTCTTCGGCCTGGTGTGCCATCACGTGGCTGCAGGGAAAGGGAATCCCCTCGAGGTCAACATCGTCGGTCAGGGTCCCCAAATTCACCTTCACCGGAGTTCCCTGCAAATCGGAGTACTGGATGAGCAGCTCGATGGTCTCGCTTTGCAGGTCGCGCTCCACGTCGTTGAGCTTGCGACCCTGGTAGGTGGCCTTGAAGACCTCGGCAATCACGTCGCTGAGGTAGCTCTCGACGGTGTAGTTTTTCACCGGGTCGATGGCTCCACCCTCACGGATGCGGAAGAGGGTAGCCGGTTTGATGAGGCTGGCCGGGAGGGTGCGGTGTATCGAGCTGGCGTAGTTGACGTTGGCTCCGATGCGTTGCAGCAGGTCGGCCGGGGTGAGCCAGTCGCGATAGGTACGGGCCTGGTTGAGCACCCATTTCAGGGCCTTCCGCTGGGTAGCCTTGTCGAGGTAGACATAGGGCAGCGTATCGTCGCCCTGGCGCACCTCGGTATAGAGCACACCGCCGATGTAGGGCACCACGTGGCGCAGGTGGCGGTTGTACTGTTGCACGAGTGCCGAGTATTCGTCGCGTATCGTACGGTAGTCTTTCCCCTCGTCGAAGAGCCATTTCTCGAAATTCTTCACGATAATCTTGAGATTCGATATGGCCATCTCGCCTGCCTTGAAGTGGTCGTTGCTCAGGTCTTCGGTCTGGTCGGTGGGGTCGTAGGTATCGGGGTACTGCTGGGCTCCGAAGGTGTACATGGGGTCGGCCTTCTTCTCGGCTATCCAGCGGTCGAGCGTGGCCACCTCGTCTTGCGGAGTGGCGGCACCGTCAATCAGTCGGTAACCCCAGTTGATGGCGTAGATGTCGTAGACTCCCAGGATGGGCGGGGTGAGCCGCACGCCGCGCTCATAGTCGCCGGGCTGGGCCACGAAGTTGTTGCGGGCATAGTCCATGATACTGGGCGTAGTACCATACTTTTGAGTAAACGAGGGGCTGCGCAGCGAGTCGATGGTGAAGGCGTAGCTGGCTCCCATGTTGTGCATGAGGCCCAGCGTGTGACCAATCTCGTGCGAGGCGACGTAGCGCAGCGATTCGCGCATGACGTCGTTGTCGAAGGTCTCCTGTCTCACCCGCGGGTCTACGGCTCCCGTCTGGGCAAACCGCCAGTTGTGTACCAGCGAGATGACGTTGTGATACCAGATGACATCGGCCGTGAGGATTTCGCCGCTGCGGGGGTCGACATAGCTCGGGCCCATGGCGTTGGCAATATCGGTGACGGCATATTTCACACAGCTGTACCGCATGTCGTCGGGGTCGAAGTCGGGGTCGTTCTTGGGATAGTCGCGGGCCACGATGGCATTCTTGAAACCGGCAGCCTCGAAGGCGGTGTTCCAGTCCTCCACACCTTGCTTCACGATGTCGCGCCACTTCTCGGGGAAGGCACTGTCGACGTAGAAGACAATCGGCTGCTTGGGCTCAACCAGCTCGCCTCTGAAGTAGGCTTCGCGATCCTCGTCCTTCGGTTCGAGCCTCCAGCGGTGGATGTATTGCGTGCGGTCTATGCGGTCCTTGTCGCTCGTGTAGATGTTTTTGGTACTCGAGAAAAAACCCACCCGACGGTCGTAGATACGGGGACGCATGGGTTGCTCGGGCAGAAGCACCAGCGAGCGGTGCATGGTCACGGTGCAGATGTTGTCGCCGGTGAAGCTGAGCACCGAGCGAATCTCGCAGTTCTGCGGGAAACTCTTGGCTCCCAGAATGTAGGAGTTGGCCGAGGTGTAGGTGCCCGTCTTTATCTTGGAAGAGGGATTGCTGGGCATGGGGCTGATAATCTTCTCGTTGGTCTTGAAGAAGTCGCTCATGTCCACCACCACGTCCTTGCCGTTCTTGGCCTCGATTTTGAAGGCCTTGATGATGGGGTCGCCGAAGTTCTTGTCGAACGAAGCAGCAATGGGGTCGTCCTTGTCGATGATGTTGCTATGCTGCACCAGGTGCATGAAGAGCGTCTGCTCGTTCTTGCTGAAGCGAATCATAAAGGGGTCGGTGGTCATCTCGCCGGCCACGAAGAGCTTGGGGTCGGTGGTAGCGGCCACCCGGCTCGAGAGCAGGAAGATGCGGTTCATCAGCGAGTCGGGCACCTCGACCAGCAGTTTGTTTTCGGTGGTCAGATGCAGGGTGAACATGCCCTTCTGCGTCTTGGCTCCCTTGACGAGCTTGTCGTATTTCGACTCTTTGGCGGTCGTATCGGCCACCTGTTCTTTCTTGTTCTCTTTTTTACTTTTCCGTTTGGCGTAGCAATCTGCGGGGGTCACTCCGGCAACGAGGAGGGCCGCAAGCGTCGCCCATACCAGTTTCTTCATATCTCTGTTTTTTGTGTATGCTTCTCTATTGAAGTGCAAAAATAGAGCAAACCGACTGCAGAAACAAGTGACAAGGCGTAAAAAAACTGAATGAGCGTGCAACCTATCCCGCTATTTTAGTGGCCATTCGTTCTTCTTTTAGGGCTTCATACCCCGATGTTCACCTCATCCTCCACAGGCCCAGCCTCGTGTCGCAAAAGGGAAAAACACCGCAGACGGTATCTCCCGCATACCGTGCCGCAGCACGATACGACAGAGACGCCGCATCGGCAGTTGAATGACAAGAAAAACTCGGAAAGGCCCAAAAACCAGGCTTTAACGCAGATAGTCGTCGAGCGGAATGTTGTACTTTTTCAGGATGGTCTCGGGGTTGTACGACAACTTGGCCTCGCGCAGACCCGGGTCGCCGGCATCGTCCTCACGGTTGATGTACTGCACCTCGGGGTGAGCCTCGACCATCTGTGCCGAGTAGAACAGATTGATGGCTTCGTAGGCACCCACCACCTCCTTACGGGCTTTCTCGATATGCACGACCAGGGTATCGCCCACCACTTCGCCCACCGAGAAGGCGGCAATCTCGCCCCCCACGCGCAGCACACCCCCTTCGAACGGCAATCGGTCATACTCGCGCAGCACTTGAGCCACCATGCTCTCTTCGTAGGCAAACAGCTCGCTGTCTTTGTGATAGGCCTGCATGTAGCGGTCGAAGAAGGCAATCAGTTCGGGCAGGTTCTGCGGCGTGATGGCTTCGTATTGGAAATCGGGATAGGTGCTCTTGAACTTGTTCACCCGGTTGCGCTTCTTGTTGAAGCGGTGCCCCACGAGGGTAGCCAGGTCGGTAGCCCGGTAGAGGTAGTCGCCCCAGTCGGGCAGCTCGGTGATGGGGCAACCATAGAGTTCGGCAATGGCCTGCGCCGCCGGTTCAGGCACGGCCGAGAGGATAAACGGCAACCCGTGCTGGCGGCAGTAAGCCCCCAGCAGCGGCAATGAATCTTTCAAATCGAGACTCCCCACCGGCACGGCAAAAGCGGTGTTTTGCAGATGGTCTTCCTCGCCCCCCTTGATAAAGAGGGTATCGCGGCAGATGGCATACTCGTAACCAAAATAACCGACCCACATATAGATGCCGCCAATCGAGAAGTCGCAAGTGCGGTAGCTTTGTCGGGTCAGGTAAGGTGCTATCTCGTGCAGCGAGTCGAGAGTAATCGGTTTGAATACCAGGTGGCAATCGGTCGTTGCCGGTTGTGTAGATTCGGGGGTGATGCCCGGTCGGGTTGTCTCCATGAGGCTGTTTCTTTACTTAAATGGCTCAGGTTAAGAACGATTCGGTAAAATCGAAAATCGTCTGAGCGACTTCGTTATCGGTCGTTTGTACTATTTTCTCGGTGCAAAAATAGATAAATTTTATTAGTGACATATTTATAAACAATCTATTTTACCCGTTGGTTCCGAAAATTTAAAACTAATAGACATTCTTTTTCATAAAAGACACAATATTCTTGTTCAACATCTCAAATTGATATATAAATATTTGTATTATTAGAAAAATGATATATATTTGCAGAAATTTTGCACTAATTGAATTTGAACTTTAACCTGAAAAAACCAAATGTCACTCATCATTCCTCAACGCTATAAACTCAAACTTCTGCCCGAAACTACCGAGATGGCCATCAAGATGTTGAAAGATGCTTTTCAAGAGCGACTTTCCAAAGCCCTGAACCTGCGCCGGGTCACGGCCCCGCTGTTTGTACTCTCGGGCACGGGGTTGAACGACGACCTCAACGGCAACGAGCGTGCCGTGTCGTTCCCCATCGCCGCCATGGAGGGACGTCGGGCCGAGGTGGTGCACTCGCTTGCCAAATGGAAGCGGGTGAAACTGGGAGCCTACGACATCGCCCCGGGATTCGGACTCTATACCGACATGAATGCCATTCGCACCCACGAAGAGCTCGACAACCTGCACTCGCTCTACGTCGACCAGTGGGACTGGGAGAAGACCATCACCCGCGAAGACCGCAACCTCGAATACCTCAAGGAAACAGTGCGCACCATCTACCGCGTAATCAAGGAGTGCGAGGCCCTCATCTACGAAGAGTTCCCCCACATCACCCCCACCCTGCCCGACGAGATAACCTTTATCCACACCGAGGAGCTGCTGCAACAGTATCCGCACCTCACCCCCAAGGAACGCGAGGCGGCTGCAGCCCGACGTTACGGGGCGGTGTTCCTCATCGGCATCGGGCAACAACTCAGCGACGGCACCCGACACGACGGCCGCGCCCCCGACTACGACGACTGGACCACCCCCAACAGCGACGGCTACCTGGGGCTGAACGGCGATATTATCCTGTGGAACACCGTGCTGGAAATACCCTTCGAACTTTCGTCGATGGGAATACGGGTCGACAAGGAGGCGCTGCTCCGCCAGCTCGACATCTGTGGTTGCCCCGAGCGGGCACAACTCAATTTCCACCGGGCCCTGCTCCACGACGAACTGCCTCTCTCGATAGGCGGCGGTATCGGGCAATCGCGCTTCTCGATGTTTCTGCTCCAGAAAGCCCACATCGGCGAGGTACAGGCCAGCATCTGGCCCGAAGAGCAGATAGCCGAGTGCGCCCGGCACAACATTCATCTGTTGTAATCACTCCCGTGCTTTCGATTGATAATGAGATTTTTCCATACAACCGTACGAATCCCGGCCACAGAAGCAAAAAAATAATTCGATTTTTTTTGGAACGAAGAGTTGCAGAATTGAAAAAAGCGTTCTATCTTTGCACTCGCAAAACGAAACTGGTGCGGTAGTTCAGCTGGTTAGAATACATGCCTGTCACGCATGGGGTCGCGGGTTCGAGTCCCGTCCGCACCGCAATAGACATTGGAAATCAATGTTTTACAAATTAAGCACCCGATTTTACACCCAAGAATGTAAAGTTGGGTGTTTTCGTATTATTTATGATTATAAAGGGAGAGTATAAAAGTTTTTTGTCGATGCGTTCATAGGATTTATGTGCCTGATGTTTGCCGGGGGTATTGCTTATGCCATTTATCACGCCTTGTTCATTGCTGTTGTCCAGCAGAATATCGCTTCGGAAATTCTCGGGCGCACGTTTTCTTTGATATTTAGTCTGAGCACGCTCTCTTCCTTGTTGGGGATATTGGTATCGGGATATTTGGCTGAAAACATGAGTATTGCAACCTTGTTTGTAATCTGTGGGACGCTCATTGGAGCGGTCGGAGTAGCCGCGTGTTTCATCTCTTCGATAAAATCTCTGCAATAACATATTTATCACAAAGACATCGTTTATTATGACAAAAAAAGAACACATTACGATTTCAGACTTATTCCAAATATTGGATTTATTGGAAAGTACAGGCGTGAAGTATTGGCTCGATGGAGGATGGGGCGTAGATGCCCTGCATGGAGGGCAAACCAGAATCCATAGAGATGTGGATATTGATTTTGACAGCCGTTATACCGACAAATTGATTGCCTTTCTTCAGGAAAATGGTTTCGTCATAGAAACGGACTGGCTTCCTGCGAGGATGGAATTATACAGCGTCGAATTAGGGTATATAGACATACACCCGTTTATATTGAATGAGGATGGTACATCCAGACAAGCGGATTTGCAAGGTGGTTGGTATGAATTTCAGTCGGACTATTTTGGTGAAACTACTTTGGATGGCAGGGTTATTCCATGTATTTCATTGAAAGGGCAAAAGATATTCCATTCGGGATATGAATTGCGGGATAAGGATATTCATGACTTATCTATTCTTGATGCTATTTCAAAATCATAATTAAAAGCTGGAGGATCAATTCCCCCAGCTTTTTCAGCCCTCGTTACATCATAACTTGAATCCTCTACTTTTTCTTGGCTCTTCTGTTTTTCGTAAACCTTGCCGAAGTTTCTCCCATTGTTCTTTGAACCATTCGCCAATCGGTTGCCTGTTTATGGTCAGTACCAGTTTACTGTCATTGGTCGGATTCTTTTCCACTTTGAAAATATCATTCCTGATGTCAAACTTCCGTCTGTGCTCTTCGGAATAAATCCTGCCATTGCACCTGATAGCCTCTTTCTTCGTCAGAAGGCTCTCTATCATTTCTTTGGTGAAGCCGATGGCAGTGCATAGCTTTTCCATTCTCAACATTTCTTTGAGCATCGGGAACCATTTGAACGCCTTTTCAAGAATAGCATTCAGTCGTGATATTTCCTTGTCTTTGGCTTCAAGCTCCAGATTGTGTATTCCTTGCAGATTACGTATCTGCTTGCTGTAAAAGAAGTGCCTCTTTGTGGATTAACAAGCCGTAATTGGGAGTTCTCTACATCGTATGTCATACCGCGCTACGACACGGCGGTTTGGTCATTCCGCACCGTGATGCGGAATCCAGAGAATACTGTCTGCGGCATTTCCCCGTTTGCAGCCCGGGGTTGGACCCCGCATCGAGTGCGGGGTGACACACTGCAGACATACCGCGCTACGCGAGGACGGATTGTCTGTCATTCCACACCACGGATGTGGTATCCAGGAATATCCGGGCGGGACGGTCTACAAAAAGGAATATTCTCGGGAAAGAGATTTATCGGCTCCCGCTGTTCAACATTTTCTGAAAAAAGGCCGAGACTTGTTGCTCGATGCGGGTCATCGTGCGTTCGACCTGCCGGTCGTTCCACGAGCCGGAGCGGCGGGCCCCGTCGAGCAGGGTGCGACTTTGGGCATAGACCACCTTCTCGAGGCCGAGCAGTTGTTGGGTCATGCCGCTACCGTCGGGGCGGAAGAGGCGTGCCATGTGCAGGTAGTGCGACCCGCTGCCGCGCTCGATGGGGAAGGCTTCGCGCTTCAACGCATTGGCCCACTCGCACAAGGGGGCACGCAATGTGTCGCCGCTGGCCTGCAACAAAGCGGGCACGCCGCTGTTGCAGCCGAGCCACACCGGCAGCACCACCGAGCAGGGGGGATAGCCCAACACGGTCCACATTGTCGTAAAGCCCGGCGACTCGCCGGGCTTTACCCCCTCGACCACCAGCGAGGCCGAGGTGCTGCGCCGGGGAATGAAATCCTGATCGACCGCCCAGTTGTCGCCCGAGAAATCGCGCCCCAGCAACGTATGATAGAACGAACGGGAGCAGACGCCGGTGAGCCACTCGGGGGTAATGGCCTTTTGTGCCGCCACGGGGGCAAAAAGTCGGGCAGCATTGTCGTAGCGGATATAGCCGAACCCCTCGTCGGGGCGGCCCGACATCGAATAGTTGGTGCGCAGCAGATAGCCATCGGGAGCGTCGGCCACGTCGTAGCGGGTCACCTCGTAGTTGTTCACCTCGAAATAGGCGGCTCCCCCCTCGGCATCGATGGCCCCGAAATTGGCCTCCACCCCGATGGGCCGGGGCCACTCGTCGAGCAGGCGGGCGAAGTCGTCGACCGTGCGGCACACGGCCAAGGCCCGCTTCATCACCACCCCTTCGCGGTCGGCCAGCGACGAGGTGTCGTTCTTGAGGTTATACGAGGCGGTGTTCATCACGGCAAACCCTACGCTGTTGTAGCCGGTCCACACCTCGCGGGCCAACGTGTCGGTGCCGTTGACCACCCCCACGAAAGAGAATTGGCCCTTGACGGCATCGAAGCGCACGATGCGGTTGTTGAGGTCGGAGGCATCGCGATGCTTCCACAACAGCGGACGTCCGTCGGGGGTCACCCGCCCCGAAACGACTGCCGAGGTACAGGCCCAGGCCGGCATCCCGGCCACCACACACAAGAGAATGAGGAGAAACAACCGTCTACACATGGCTTTGATTTTTTACAAACATAGGGAAAATTCTTCATTTTTTCCGTAAGTTTGCAAAGAACAAATACCGAAAGATTATGTCACAATATATTTTCGAACTGGAGATGCAGGTGCGCGACTACGAGTGCGACATGGAAGGCATTGTCAACAACGCCAACTACCAGCACTATCTCGAGCACACCCGCCACGAGTTTCTGGCGGCTGCGGGCATCTCGTTCGTCGAGATGCGCGAGCGGGGCATCGACCCGGTGGTAAACCGCATCGAAATCAACTACAAGATGCCGCTGCGCAGCCGCGACCGCTTCGTGAGCAAACTCTACATGCGCCGCGAGGGTATCAAGTTTGTCTTCTATCAGGATATTTACAAGGTGTCGGGCGAACTGTGCATCAAGGCGGTGGTCGAGACGGTGTGCACCACACAGGGACGCATCACCCGCGGCGAGGAGTTTGTACCCTACTTCGAACGATTCCTGCAACAAGAGTAACCGACCAACCAATCATTCCCCCTCATCATGGAACAAGAGCTTCTCTACCGCATCGCGCTCTCGCGCATCAAGGGCATGAACAAGTCGCTGGCCCAGCACATCCACGAGACGGTCGACAGCCTGGCTCTGTTCTTCGAACTGCCCGAGGCCCAACTGCAACAGATGACGGGCATCACGGGGCGAATACTCCACGACGATGCCCGCCGCACAGCCCTGCAGGCAGCCCGACAGGAGATGGAGTTTATCGAGAAGGGGAACATCACCCCGCTCTACTTTACCGACCCCGCCTATCCGCACCGGCTCGTCGACTGCATAGACGCGCCGCCGCTGCTCTACTACCGGGGTACGGCCGACCTGAATGCCGCCAAGGTGGTGAGCGTGGTGGGTACCCGCCGGGCCACCGACTACGGGCGCAGCTTCTGCGAGGCGATGATTCGCGACCTGGCAGCCCGTTTTCCCCATCTCGTCATCGTGAGCGGACTGGCCTACGGCATAGACATCTGTGCCCACCGCGCGGCCTTGAAGCAGGGGCTCGACACGGTAGCCGTGCTGGCTCACGGGCTCGACCACATCTACCCCTCGAGCCACCGCAACACGGCGGCCGAAATGACGGCCCACGGCGGACTGCTCACCGAATACCCCGGCTACCACGCCATGCACCCGGCCTTTTTCGTGGCCCGCAACCGCATTGTGGCGGGACTGGCCGACGCCGTAGTCATTGTCGAGTCGCGCGAAAAGGGTGGCGCCCTCATCACCGCCGGCATTGCCGAGAGCTATCATCGCGACGTCTTTGCCCTGCCCGGCGACATACACCGCGAGAGTTCGGCCGGCTGCAACCACCTGATCCGCCGCAACCGGGCGGCCCTCATCACCTCGGCCGACGACCTCGTCGAAGCCATGTGCTGGCATGCCCCCCGACGCGAGGCGGTGCAACGCTCGCTCTTTCCCGACCTTACCGACGAAGAGCAACCGATTGTCGACTACCTGAAGGCCCGGGGCGAGGGGCAGATAAACCGCATGACCGTCGAGCTGAACCAACCGCTGTCGCAACTGCTGTCGGTGCTGGTCGAGCTGGAGTTCAAAGGGGTGGTCAAGGCATTGCCGGGCGGAGTCTACAAACTGTAAACCTCATCGCACGCACAAAAAAAGCGGGAGAAAAGGGGCTCAGACAGCCCGATTCCCTCCCGCCGGTATTTCATCGTTTTTACCTATCGCTACAAATAGGGTTGCGTGTCGTTGTCGCAATCGGTATCCCCGTCGCAACAGTCGCAATGGCCGTCGCAATGCTCCTCCTTAACCTCAAGTTCGAAGGTGGCATGGTCGATACCCAGCTCGTGCAGAGCCTGTTTCAAGCGATGTTTCACCTCGTGCATGCGCATGATGTCCGACACCACCACATGAGCCGTGAGCGCCGTTTGCGTGGTGCTGATGGCCCAGATGTGCAGATGGTGCACGTTGATGACGTCGGGGTCGGACGAGAGCACCTGCTCGACCCGCTCGACATCGATACCCTCGGGCACGCCGTCGAGCGCCAGGCGCAGGCTCTCCTGCAGCAGATGCCAGGTGGAGTAGAGAATCACCAGACCCACCACAATACCGATAATGGGGTCGATGATATTCCAACCCGTGTATTTAATCACTACACCCGAAATCAACACACCCACCGACACCAGCGTATCGGCCGCCATGTGCAGGTAGGCCCCCTTGACGTTCAGGTCTTTCGACTTGTCGGCAAAGAAGAGGTAGGCCGTAAAGGCGTTGACCACGATACCGATTGCAGCCACCCAGGCAATGGCACTACCGTCGAGCGGCGCCGGATTACGCAGCTTGTCGATACTCTCGTAGAGAATCACCGCCACCGCCACGAACAAGATAGCCGCATTGAGCAGCGATACCAGCACGGTACTCTTCTTGTAGCCATAGGTATACTGCAACGAGGGTTTCGCCAGCGAAAGACGCAAGGCGAAAAGGGCCAGGACGAGGCTCACCACGTCGCTCAGGTTGTGACCGGCGTCGGAGAGCAGAGCCAGCGAATCGTAGTAGAAACCGGCTCCCGCCTCGGCCACGACGAAGAGCACATTCAGCACGATACCGATGATAAACGACCGGTTGAGCTTCTGCAAATCGGGGGCCGGGTGATGGTGGTGATGATGTTCCATAGCGACGGAATATCTGGGTTAGAAAGGCTTGAATCCCATAATTTCACGCACCTCGCGCAAGGTCTTCGAGGCGGTTGCACGAGCCTTCTCGGCTCCCATCTTCACGACACGGGCCAGATAAGCCTCGTCGTTCTGGATTTCGAGGAAGCGCTCCCGAATCGGCAACGTCACCTTGAGAATATCCTCGGCCAGTTGCTTCTTCAAGTCGCCGTAACGGATTTCGCAGGTGTTGTATTTCTCTTCGAAGTAGGCAACCGTATCGGGCGAAGAGACGATTTTGAGCAACGTGAAGAGGTTCTCGACCGCCTCTACCTTGGGCGAATTGGGTACTTTGGGGCCCTCGTCGGTCACGGCACGCATGATTTTCTTGCGCAGCGTCTTCTCGTCATCAATCAGATAGACGCAGTTGCCCTCCGACTTACCCATCTTGCCCGAGCCGTCGAGACCAGGCACCTTGATAGGCTCGCAGCCGAAGTTGAAATTCTGCGGCTCGGCAAAATATTCGACCCCGTAGGTCGAGTTGAACCGACGGGCAAAACGGCGCGTCAGCTCCAGGTGTTGTTCCTGATCCTTGCCTACCGGTACATAGTTACCGTGTTGAATGAGAATATCGACCGCCATCAGCGTAGGGTATGTGAGCAATCCGGCATTCACCCGCTTGTTGGTGTTGTTGCCGATAATCTCGTGCTCCACATCCTCATCGCTATCGGACTTGATGCCCAGTTGCTTGCGGGCCTTGTCCTTGAACGAAGCCGTACGCATCAGTTCACCGATACCCACGTGCATATTCATCAGCAGATACATCTCCGGTATCTCGGGCACATCGCTCTGTACAAACAGAGTCGATTTTTCGGGGTCGAGCCCCGCAGCCAGATATTCGCAAAGGATGTCGCGCACGTTCTCATGCAGCGTCTTGGGATCGGGATGCGTAGTGAGAGCATGCCAGTCGGCTATAAAGAAATAGCTGTTGTACTTGTTCTCTTCCTGCATTTTCACAAAATTGCGCAGGGCACCATAATAATTTCCCAAATGTAAATTTCCCGTGGAGCGTATTCCACTAACTACAACTTCTTTCATTTCTCGTACAAATATATATCCTTATCATTATATTCGTTAGATGCCTCTCCGAGGCGGCTGCAGACTTATCGCCCGGGCGTTTGATTCGCTCCGAGGTCCAGCCCGTACGGGGCCCGGCAACACACTCCTGCAAAGGTACAAAAATAGCGGTAAGATGGTTTATCGCCCGAGTAAAAAATCACAACTATCCGCACAAACTACCGAGTCCCTGTTTGACAGAGGGGAACACAACCAGCGGAGCGGCAGAATCCGGAATGGCTGTGTGCGAAAACAAAGCCCGGTTCAACTCCTCTCCGTGGAGTGTAACCGGGCTCGTATATTCAATTTCGCTCAACTCTTTTTTTTGACGCTCTCAATCCAGGTCTTCCACCTCGTCGATAGGAAGCTGGCGACGGAATATCTCGCGGAAAGAGATCAACGTCTCGGTGCGCGACAGCCCGATGGGTTGCAGCTTGGTGTGGATAATCTCGAGCAGGTGCTGGTTGTTCCGGGCAAACAGTTTGATAAACATGTCGTACTGTCCGGTCGTGAAATGGCACTCGACCACCTCGGGAATTTTGTGCAACTCCTCCACCACGTGCTCGAAGTCGCCCGGATTCTTCAGGTAGAACCCCATATAGGCACACGTTTCAAACCCGATCTTGTTTGAGTCTATAATGTATTCCGATCCTTTGAGGATTCCCAGGTTGGTCAATTTTTGTACCCGCTGATGAATGGCGGCTCCCGAAACATTACACTCCCGTGCCACTTCGAGGAAAGGAATGCGTGCATTCGCTGCAATGAGTTTCAAAATTTTATAGTCCAATTCGTCTAACTGATGATGTCCCATGGTTCTTTTTTTCGATTTTTTACAACTGTTTTATTATTTTGAGAACAAAGATAGTAATAAATTTACAGGTTTCGATTATCTATCCTGTTAATTTTGCAGGAAGTATTCCGTATTAAAGATTTTTGACCGATACATCGGCTCCAAAAAAGTTACAATTTGAAACTATTTCTCCAATTTTCATTTACCAAACAGCCTCTACAAGGGATTATTAAGTGGCAAAAATACAGACTGTTTTCTATTTCGTTACATACACCGATTATCCCATTTACACGCCTGTCGAGACGGGTTCGAGAAACTTTATAGTTCTATTTTTTTAAAGATTCCTTTAAATCTATTATATTTGTATCCACTTATAACCCCAACCTACTATGATACGAATCTCACCAGTCCGTGCCGATAACGATTCGGCCCTCGACTTTATCGAGCATATTTATACCGAGTCTTTCCCTCCAGACGAGCGGAGAGACTTCGACGAGGTCGTGCGTCTGTTGCGAGAGAACGACGACTTTGCCATTGCGCTGCTGTCTGACGAGGAGCATCCCATCGGATTCATCTCCTATTGGTCCTGGAGCGACTTTACCTATATGGAGCACTTCGCCATCGACAGCCGATGCCGGGGTGCCGGCTATGGTGCCGCAGCCATGACCGCTCTGCTGGAACAGCTCGGGAAACCCGCCGTGCTCGAAGTCGAGAAACCCGAAGATGACCTGAGTCGACGACGTATCGCATTCTACCAGCGGTTGGGCTTCGTTCTCTCCACGAGACCCTATACCCAGCCCCCCTACTCGCCCGACCGTCATTCGCTGGAACTTTACCTCATGTCGTATGGAGCAATCGACCTCGACCACGTTTTCGACGCGGTAGTGACCCGCATTCACAGCCGAGTCTACGGCGTAGAGTGAAGCCGGAACCGCCTGCAACCTACAAACCGTAGCTGACCGACTGATTGGCAAAATGTTAAAAGCCGAATTTAACATATTAAATAGCAACGAAAAGAAGGAATCTTAATGATATTATACTATTTTTGTACAAAAATGTGCCGTGAGGCAAAAGACTTTATTATGAAGAAACATTCATTTTTGAAATATTGTGCATGTATACTGCTCACACTCATAGCCGTATCGTGCTCGACCGGAAACAAAGAACAAAAGATTGTCACTGTAACCATACAACCTCAGAAGTACTTTGCCGAGAAGATCGCAGGCGATCGTTTCGACATCAACTGCATCGTGCCTCCGGGCAGCAATCCCGAGGCTTACGACCCTTCGCCTTCGCACCTCGTGCATCTGGGCAAGAGCATTGCCTACTTCAAAATCGGGCACATCGGATTTGAACTGGCCTGGATGGACAAGTTGGAACAGAACAATCCGCACATGAAAATCTTCGACAACTCCGAGGGTATCAACATTCTCTCGGGCACTCACGAGCACAGCGACAACGACAGTGACAATCACCATCACCACTTCGATGCCGACCCTCATACCTGGAGCTCGCCCAAGAATGCTCGTATCATCGCCAAAAACATGTACGACGCCTTTGTGAGCCTCGACCCCAGCGGAGAGAAGGTATACCGCCAGAACTACGAAGCCCTGCTGGCCGAGATAAACCAGGTCGACTCGGTGATGACCCGCAAACTGACACCCGTAAGCGGAACCATGTTTGCCATCTATCACCCCTCGCTCAGCTACCTGGCCAAAGACTACAATCTGCACCAGCTCAGCCTCGAATACAATGGCAAGGAGCCCTCGGCTTTCTATCTGAAAAAAGCAATCGACGTGGCTAAAGAGAATCACGTGAAGGTAATCTTCATCCAACAGGAATTCGACGCCAAACAGGCCGAATCGTTTGCCCAAGAGATTGGTGCGAAAGTGGTTTCCATCAACCCGCTCAGCTATAACTGGAGTGAAGAACTTTTAAACATCACCAATGCCATTGCTGGAGAATAAAATCATAGCCATCGAGAACCTGTGGCTCTCGTATGGCGACAAGAGTGTGCTCGAAGACATCAACCTCGACATCTTCCGGGGCGACTTCCTGCTGGTTTCGGGACCGAACGGCGGTGGCAAGACCTCGTTGCTGCGCACCATACTGGGTTTGCAGAAACCTACACAGGGAGCTATCTACTTCTTCGAAGGAGGCCGACAGGTCCCCTCGCTCGACATCGGGTATCTGCCCCAGAAAAACAGTATCGACAGCCGATTTCCCATCACCGTAGAAGAGGTTGTGGCCTCGGGGCTGATGGGCAAAGGCGCCAGACGCCCCAAGTCGGTCGAGCGGCGCGAAATAGACCACATGCTCGACCTCATGGGGATAACGGCCCTGCGCGAGAAAACCATCGGTGTACTCTCGGGTGGACAGTTGCAACGCACCTTGTTTGGCCGGGCACTCATCTCGCACCCCGAGATGCTGATTCTCGACGAACCCTCGTCGTATATCGACCGCCAGTTCGAGGTACGCATGGTCGAAATTCTGCGTGAACTCTCGAGCCGGGGTACCACCATCATGATGGTTTCGCACGAAATCGAACCCTTCATCACCCTGTCGAACCGCAACCTCTATATCGACCACACGCTGGGCGACCGATAGTGGAGTCACAGAATCTGAAACTTAACACCCAACGAGAGGCGCAATATGTCCCAAAAAGAGATGTAGCGGTTGGTTACGGCACTGGTTACATACATATCGCATGTACTGAACTCGTAATAAAACGAAACCGAGCGATGAAACTTGCGGCGGGATTCAGGAATACGCAGAGTCCACCGCTGTCCCAACCCCAAATTCATTCGTACACGGGTCGAGAACCAATAGTAACCATTGGGATACTTGTCGAGCTGACTCACCCAGTAATCCCGGTCCATAATCACATTGACGAAAAAGCTGCACGACAACGGCTCGAAGGTGAAAGGCAAGTTGCCCAACTGCACTTTCCACGGATAATAATTCTGTTTGAGCGTGAGAGAGACACGTGCATGGTCGTCGCTGAACTTGGGTATCAGCCCCAGTATGAAATCGGTCTCCCAGTGATCGCGCCCATAATTCCAGCCCGTACCCACCGAAACGGCCCCCATCAGGCCTCCAGTCTGCAACTTGACATACCGAGGCACCAGACGATTCCATCCCGACCGATACTGTTCTACCCGATAATCGTATGCGGGCAGCTCGGTCGGAGTCTCACCATGAGCCGACATCCATACGCACAGAAGCGACAAAGTCACCATCAATCGGTTAAAAATAGACCGGTTCATAACTGTATCCCTCCGCGTTTATCGTAAACATCAGGTAGAAACGCTTCCCGATACAGGGCGTTTCGTAGTAGATTATACCGTCGCCAAACTTATCGGCTTCGGCAAACGTATGCCCATGCCCGTACAGGCCGCACAGAATCCCGGGCGACAACTTCACATAGAGATGAAAGACATCGGCTACATTATTATTGAACTGCTCGTCGCCCGGCGCCACGTGCATGGCATAAATCGTGCGACGATATGCCGGATTATCATCCTTGAGCTGGGCCTTGATAAAGGAGAAATCGGGTATCGGGTTGGAATAATCGAACTCCAGGGCGTTGGTGTTGAGGCAGATAAATTTCACATCGCCGGCCATAAAGGAGAAATTCTCCTCCCCGAAGACCCTACGATACACCTGCACTCCGTTGCCCAACACGTCGTGATTGCCCAACAGCACCACATAGGGAACCTTCAGTTCATTGAGTATGTCGCGCTGCCACAGAAACTCCTCGGTAACCCCGAAGTCGGAGACATCTCCTCCATGCAGCACAAAGTCGACATCGTCGCGACTGTTGAGATGCGCGACAAAAGCCTCGGTCTCGTCGTACCATCGCTGAGTATCGCTGATAAACGCAAACCTGAAACTGCTCTTTCCGTCCAGAGCCTTCTCGATACGGGCCACATTGCGGGCATTGATGCCGGTGTCGCCCGTTACCCGGGCATCGTACGGACTGCTCTCCAACAAGTTACACGACGTAATCGTCAGCAGCAGAAGCAACCAGACTACATTCCGGCATCTATTCTTCGGTAAATACACTATCCTCATACGGGCCAAAGGTATATCTTTTTACGCCACCGGCAAGAGCCGGCTTCTAAATAGGACAAGATTGCCGAACTATCAACCAACCCACCTCCAACAGCATGCAACAACTCGGGCTGTTGCTGCCGGGCATAAAAAAAGGGAGCGACCCGTGTATGGAGTCGCTCCCTTTATGCTATAATGTTCAGCTCGTTATCAGTTGGAGAAGTCGGTTACGTTCTTGCGGTTGGCAAACACACGGTCGAATTCCTCTTTGGAACCTACGATGAGCTTGTCGAACTCGCGTTGACCGGTACCGGCCGGGATGAGGTGACCGCAGATGACGTTCTCCTTCATACCCTCGAGCGTATCGACCTTGCCGTTGATGGCAGCCTCGTTGAGCACCTTGGTCGTCTCCTGGAACGAAGCGGCCGACATGAAGCTCGACGTTTGCAGAGCGGCACGGGTGATACCTTGCAGAATCTGCTCGGAGGTTGCGGGGATAGCATCGCGCACCTGGATGAGCTTGAGGTCTTTGCGTTTCAGCGCCGAGTTTTCGTCGCGCAGCTTGCGGGCCGTTACAATCTGACCGGCCTTGAGCGTTTGCGAGTCGCCCGGATCGGTAACCACTTTCTTGCCCCAGATACGGTCGTTCTCGTCCATGAAATCGCGTTTGTCGACAATCTGCTGTTCGAGGAAGCGGGTATCTCCCGGGTCGAGAATCTGTACCTTGCGCATCATCTGGCGAACGATTACCTCGAAGTGCTTGTCGTTGATCTTCACACCCTGCATGCGGTATACGTCCTGAACCTCGTTCACGATATATTCCTGTACAGCCGTGGGGCCTTTGATAGCCAGGATGTCGGAGGGCGTAACGGCACCATCGGAGAGGGGCGTACCGGCACGTACATAGTCGTTCTCCTGAACCAGAATCTGCTTCGACAGCGGTACCAGATATTTCTTCGTCTCGCCGGTCTTCGATACCACCGAGATTTCACGGTTACCACGTTTCACTTTACCGAAGATAACCTCGCCGTCGATTTCCGAAACGACAGCAGGGTTGGACGGGTTACGGGCCTCGAACAACTCGGTTACACGAGGCAGACCACCCGTGATATCACCGGCCTTACCTACGGCACGCGGTATCTTCACGAATACCTCACCGGTCTTAATCGTATCGCCATCCTCGATCATCAGGTGAGCACCCACAGGCAGAGCGTAAGTTTTGATTACCTGTCCGTTCTCATCGAGAATCTGAGCCGACGGTACACGGGTACGGTCTTTCGACTCGATGATAATCTTCTCTTTCAAACCCGACTGTTCGTCCGATTCTACACGATAGGTAACACCATCTTCAACGGCTTCGAATTTGACTTTACCGCCAACCTCCGAAACGATAACGGCGTTGAAGGGGTCCCATTCGCAAATCATGTCGCCCTTCTTCACGGTATCGCCGTTGTTGAAGTACAACTTCGAACCGTAAGGAATGTTGGCCGTCATCAGCACCATCTTGGTGTGCGGATCGATAATACGCATTTCGGCCAGACGACCTACGACAATCTGTACCTTCGTGCCGCTATCCGATACGCTCTCTACGGTACGAAGCTCTTCGATTTCGAGGATACCGTCGTAACGCGAGTTCACGCTCGATACGGCAGCGATATTCGAGGCGATACCACCGACGTGGAATGTACGCAGTGTCAGCTGTGTACCCGGCTCGCCGATAGACTGTGCAGCAATCACACCCACAGCCTCGCCTTTCTGAACCATGCGGTTGTTGGCCAGGTTGCGGCCGTAGCACTTGGCGCAGACGCCTTTCTTCGATTCGCAGGTGAGCACCGAACGAATCTCGACTTGCTCGATAGGCGACTCTTCTATCTTCTGGGCAATAGCCTCGGTTATTTCTTCGCCGGCGTGAACCAGAATCTCGTTGGTGAGGGGGTTCACTACATCGTGAACCGATACACGGCCCAGGATTCTTTCGCCCAGCGAGGCTACTACCTCTTCGTTGTTCTTGATTTCGGTGCAAACCAATCCGCGCAGGGTTCCGCAGTCCTCCTCGTGAATAATCACATCGTGGGCTACGTCGACCAGACGACGGGTCAGGTAACCGGCGTCGGCTGTTTTCAAGGCGGTATCGGCAAGACCCTTACGAGCACCGTGCGTAGAGATGAAGTACTCCAGCACCGACAGACCCTCCTTGAAGTTGGCCAAGATAGGGTTCTCGATGATTTGACCACCCTCGGCACCCGACTTCTGCGGCTTGGCCATCAGACCACGCATACCGGAGAGCTGACGAATCTGGTCCTTAGAACCACGGGCTCCCGAGTCGAGCATCATGAATACCGAGTTGAATCCCTGGTTGTCGGCCGAAAGCTGTTTCATCAGGATGTCGGACAGACGCGAGTTGACGTGTGTCCACGTATCGATAATCTGGTTGTAACGCTCGTTGTAGGTAATGAAACCCATGTTGTAGTTGTTCATAATCTGCTCAACCTCGGCATTACCTTCGGCTACCAAAGTCTCCTTTTCAGGCGGAACGAGCACGTCGCCCAGGTTGAACGACAGACCGCCCTTGAAGGCCATGTAGTAACCCAGATTCTTGATGTCGTCGAGGAACTGTGCCGAACGGGTCACACCGCAAACCTTGATTACCTTACCGATGATGTCGCGCAACGACTTCTTCGAAAGAATCTCGTTTACATAGCCGATTTCCTGAGGTACGTATTGGTTCACCAGTACACGGCCTACCGAAGTATTCTCGACCATGTGCTCGATGATGTTGCCGTCTTTGTCGACATCTTTCACCACTACCGATACGGGAGCGTGCAACGAAACCTTACCTTCGTTGTAGGCAATCTCGGCCTCTTCGGGGCCATAGAACTTCAGCCCCTCGCCCAGCGAACCGGGACGCAGTTTGGTAATGTAGTACAGACCCAGAACCATGTCTTGCGAAGGCACGGTGATAGGTGCACCGTTGGCCGGATTGAGAATGTTGTGCGCACCCAACATGAGCAGTTGAGCCTCAAGGATAGCCTCGTTGCCCAGAGGCAAGTGCACGGCCATCTGGTCACCATCGAAGTCGGCGTTGAATGCCGTACATGCCAGCGGGTGCAGTTGGATAGCCTTACCCTCGATCATCTTGGGTTGGAAAGCCTGGATACCCAGACGGTGCAATGTCGGGGCACGGTTCAGCAGCACGGGGTGTCCCTTCATCACGTGTTCGAGAATATCCCATACGACGGGCTCCTTGCGATCCACGATCTTCTTGGCCGATTTCACGGTCTTGACGATACCGCGCTCGATGAGCTTGCGGATGATAAAGGGTTTATAAAGTTCGGCTGCCATGTTTTTGGGCAGACCGCATTCGTGCATCTTCAGCTCAGGACCTACGACGATAACCGAACGGGCCGAGTAGTCGACACGTTTACCGAGCAGGTTCTGACGGAAACGACCTTGTTTACCTTTCAAACTGTCGGAGAGCGATTTCAACGGACGGTTGGCCTCGGTCTTGACGGCGCTCGACTTGCGCGAGTTGTCGAGCAGCGAGTCGACAGCCTCTTGCAACATACGTTTTTCGTTGCGCAGAATCACCTCGGGAGCCTTGATTTCCATCAATCGTTTCAGACGGTTGTTGCGGATGATAACCCGGCGATAGAGGTCGTTGAGGTCGCTGGTGGCAAAACGTCCACCATCGAGGGGAACCAACGGACGCAGTTCGGGGGGAATCACGGGGATTACCTTCAAGATCATCCACTCGGGACGGTTGCGGCCCTTCGAAGCACGGAACGACTCAACGACCTGCAGGCGTTTCAAAGCCTCGGTCTTGCGTTGTTGAGAGCCGTCGGTGCTGGCGCGGTGACGCAGCTCGTAAGAGAGTTCGTCGAGGTCGAGACGGCACAGCAGGTCGTAGATGGCCTCGGCACCCATCTTGGCGATGAACTTGTTGGGGTCGGTATCTTCGAGCATCTGGTTTTCGCGGGGGAGCGAATCCATGATGTTCAGATACTCCTCTTCAGAAAGGAGGTCGTAAGTGGCCAGGTCGGTTTGAGGACCCGGTTGTATAACGATGTAACGCTCGTAGTAGATAACGGCGTCGAGTTTTTTGCTGGGCAATCCCAGCAGGTACCCAATCTTGTTGGGCAGCGAACGGAAATACCAGATGTGGGCCACAGGCACAACCAACTGGATGTGACCCATACGTTCGCGGCGCACCTTCTTCTCGGTCACCTCGACACCGCATCGGTCGCAGACAATACCCTTGTAACGGATGCGTTTGTATTTTCCGCAGTGACACTCATAGTCCTTTACCGGACCGAAGATGCGCTCGCAGAACAGACCGTCGCGCTCGGGTTTGTAGGTACGGTAGTTGATGGTTTCGGGTTTCAGCACCTCGCCGCTCGAGTTCTCCAAAATCTCCTCGGGCGAAGCCAAACCAATCGAAATCTTCGAAAAGTTACTCTTTATTTTGTTATCTTTTCTAAAAGCCATAAATGTTTAATGTATAAAGAGTTATTGGCCCGGCCGCCGCACAGGGCGACGGCCCGACCGTTTGGATTTTATTTTATTCTAAGTTGACACTAAGACCGAGGCCTCGCAATTCGTGCAAGAGCACATTCAGCGACTCGGGGATACCGGGCGTAGGCATGGGCTCGCCTTTGACGATAGCCTCGTAGGCTTTCGAACGTCCTACCACATCGTCCGACTTGATGGTCAAGATCTCTTGCAGCACGTGAGCGGCACCGAAGGCTTCGAGTGCCCAAACCTCCATCTCACCGAAACGCTGACCACCGAACTGTGCCTTACCACCCAACGGCTGTTGCGTAATGAGTGAGTACGGACCGATGGAACGGGCGTGCATCTTGTCTTCGACCATGTGGCCCAGTTTCAGCATGTAAATAACACCTACCGTAGCCGGTTGGTCGAAGCGTTCGCCGGTACCACCGTCGTAGAGGTAGGTCTTACCGTAGCGAGGCAGACCGGCCTTGTCGGTCCAGGCGTTGAGGTCGTCGAGGCTGGCACCGTCGAAGATAGGCGTAGCGAATTTCTCGCCCAGCTCGGCACCGGCCCAACCCAGAACGGTTTCGAAAATCTGTCCCAAGTTCATACGCGAAGGCACACCCAGCGGGTTCAGCACGATGTCGACGGGAGTACCGTCGGCCAGGAACGGCATATCTTCCTGACGCACGATACGCGACACGATACCTTTGTTACCGTGACGACCGGCCATCTTGTCGCCCACGCTGATCTTACGTTTCTTGGCGATGTATACCTTGGCCATTTGCACGATACCCGAGGGGAGCTCGTCGCCGATCGAGATGTCGAATTTCTTACGACGCAATTCGGCATCGTACTCCTTGTACTTCTTCAGGTAGTTGATGATGGTGGCACGAATCAAGTCGTTCTTGGCGGCATCGGTCGTCCACTTGCTCACCTGTACCGAGGTGTAGTCGATTTTGCTGAGAACAGCCTGGGTAAACTTGGTACCCTTGGGCACGATGTCGGTACCCATAAAGTCTTTCACACCCTGCGAAACCTTGCCTTGTGTGAGCACGAGCAGTTTGTCGATAAGTATCGACTTCAAGCCGTTCATCTTCTCTTCATACTCTTCGTCGAGTTTGGGCAAGATGGCTTTGTCGCTGAGTTTCGATTTTTTCTTCTTGATGGCGCGCGAGAAGAGGTTGGTACCGATAACGACACCTTTCAGCGAGGGGGTAGCTTTCAACGAAGCATCCTTCACGTCGCCGGCCTTGTCGCCGAAGATGGCACGCAACAGTTTCTCTTCGGGCGAAGGATCGGACTCGCCCTTGGGCGTAATCTTACCGATCATAATATCGCCGGGGTTCACCTGGGCACCTACCCGGATAATACCACGCTCGTCGAGATCTTTGGTAGCATCCTCGCTCACGTTGGGAATATCGGAAGTAAGTTCTTCCATACCGCGCTTGGTCTCACGTACCTCGAGCGAATACTCGTCGACGTGAACCGAGGTGAGGATGTCTTCGCGAACCATACGTTCGTTCAGCACGATGGCATCCTCGTAGTTGTAACCCTTCCAAGGCATGAAGGCCACCTTGAGGTTGCGGCCCAGAGCCAACTCACCGTTTTCGGTCGAATAACCCTCGGTGAGAATATCGCCGGCTTTCACACGGTCGCCTTTGTGGCAGATAGGACGCAGGTCGATCGTGGTGCTCTGGTTGGTCTTGCGGAATTTGGGTAACTTGTATTCTTTAACGGCATCTTCGAAACTTACAAACTCTTCGTCTTCGGTGCGGTCGTAACGGATGCGGATAACCGTAGCATCGACAAACTCGACTACACCTTCGCCTTCGGCCATAATCTGAGTACGCGAGTCGCGTATCAACTGGCCCTCGATGCCGGTTCCTACGATAGGAGCCTCGGAGCGCAACAGAGGTACGGCCTGGCGCATCATGTTCGATCCCATCAACGCACGGTTGGCATCGTCGTGCTCGAGGAAGGGGATGAGCGATGCGGCAATCGAAGCAATCTGCGTAGGCGACACATCCATCAGGTTCACCTGGTCGGGCGATACAATGGGGAAGTCGGCACCCAAACGAGCTTTTACCCGATTGCGGATAAAGGTACCGTCGTCGTTCAACGGGGCATTACCCTGGGCAATAATCTGACCCTCTTCCACTTCGGCAGTCAGGTATACGACACCTTCGGGCGACAAATCTACCTTGCCGTCTTTCACCTTGCGATACGGAGTCTCGATGAAGCCCAAATCGTTGATTTTGGCATATACGCACAACGACGAAATCAGACCGATGTTAGGACCCTCAGGCGTCTCGATAGGACACAGACGGCCATAGTGGGTATAGTGCACGTCGCGCACCTCGAAACCGGCACGCTCACGCGACAGACCGCCGGGGCCCAGGGCCGACATACGGCGCTTGTGGGTAATCTCGGCCAACGGGTTGGTCTGGTCCATGAACTGCGACAGGGCATTGGTACCGAAGAAGGTATTGATTACCGACGAAATCGTCTTGGCGTTGATCAGGTCGATGGGGGTGAATACCTCGTTGTCGCGCACATTCATACGCTCGCGGATGGTACGGGCCATACGGGCCAACCCGACACCGAACTGGTTGTATAATTGCTCTCCCACAGTACGCACACGACGGTTGCTCAAGTGGTCAATATCGTCGACATCGGTCTTCGAGTTGATAAGCTCGATAAGGTATTTGATGATCTCGATAATATCCTCTTTGGTGAGCACCTTCACGTCGGGCGAGGTGGAGAGGTTTAATTTCTTGTTTATTCTGTAACGTCCTACTTCGCCCAGGTCGTAACGCTTTTCCGAGAAGAAGAGGTTGGTTATCACCTCACGAGCGCTGGCTTCGTCGGCCGGCTCGGCGTTACGCAACTGACGATAGATATAGAGCACGGCTTCCTTCTCCGAGTTACTGGAGTCTTTCTGGAGGGTGTTGAAGATAATCGAGTAGTCCGAGGTATTCCCGCCTTCCTTGTGGAGAAGGATGTTTTGAACCCCCGACTCGAGAATGTCGGCGATGTGCGACTCTTCCAGGACGGTTTCACGAGGAATCACGATTTCGGTACGTTCGATAGAAACAACCTCGCCCGTATCCTCGTCGACAAAGTCTTCGACCCACGACTTCACCACGTTACCGGCCAAGCGGCGACCGATGGCTTTTTTCAGGTTGGTCTTGGAGACTTTGAGGTCTTCTGCCAGACCGAAGATTTCGAGAATGTCCTTATCGGTCTCGAAGCCGATGGCACGCAGCAGCGTGGTCACGGGCAATTTTTTCTTCCGGTCGATATAGGCATACATCACGTTGTTGATGTCGGTGGCAAACTCAATCCACGATCCTCTGAACGGAATGATACGAGCCGAATAAAGTTTGGTACCGTTGGCATGCGTACTTTGTCCGAAGAAGACACCCGGAGAACGGTGTAACTGCGATACCACTACCCGCTCGGCACCGTTGATGACAAAGGTACCCTTAGCCGTCATGTACGGGATGGGGCCCAAATAAACGTCTTGTATTACCGTAGCGAAATCCTCGTGATCGGGGTCGGTGCAGTATAGTTTCAGTTTAGCCTTTAAAGGTACGCTGTATGTCAACCCTCTCTCGAGACACTCTTCGATGGTGTATCTGGGCGGGTCGATATAATAGTCCAGGAATTCGAGGACAAAGTTGTTGCGCGTATCAGCAATGGGAAAGTTCTCGGCAAAGACCTTGAAAAGACCTTCGTTTTTTCTCTTTTCAGGCGGAGTGTCGAGTTGCAAAAAGTCTTGAAACGACTTCAACTGAACTTCAAGGAAATCCGGATAAGGAAGCGGATTTTTGATTGAAGCGAAATTTACGCGTGGTTTACCTATTGTAGAAGACATTTATAGAATGGATTAAGTGAACTTAATTAAAAATATATACACAAAAAGGTTAAGAATCACCGACTAAGATGATTCTTAACCAACCTATCTGATTACCAGATATATTATTTAAGTTCAACTTCTGCTCCAGCGTCTTCGAGTTGTTTTTTCAGAGCTTCAGCATCAGCTTTAGCAAGACCTTCTTTTACGTTGTTGGGAGCACCGTCTACGAGGTCTTTAGCTTCTTTCAAGCCAAGTCCGGTGAGTTCTTTCACCAATTTAACGATAGCCAGTTTGTTTGCACCCGGAGCTTTCAGAACAACATCGAACGATGTTTTTTCTTCAGCAGCAGCTCCGCCGGCAGCGGGAGCAGCAGCAACAGCAACAGCTGCAGCAGCAGGTTCAATACCATATTCGTCTTTCAAAATTTGAGCAAGTTCGTTTACTTCCTTTACGGTCAAGTTAACTAATTGTTCTGCAAAAGCTTTCAAATCTGCCATTTTTGTATGAATTAAATGTTATTATTCGTAATAATGTTTGTGTATAAAAAGTTATCTTTCTGATAGAGTCTGCAATACTCCATGAATAGTCGAACCGCTTGACTGAAGAGCCGATACCACATTCTTGGCAGGAGACTGCAAGAGGGCGATAACGTCAGCAATAAGTTCGTTTTTGCTCTTGATGGCAACCAGCGTATCCAACTGATCGGCGCCGATATAGAAACTTTCTTCTACATAGGCGGCTTTCAATACGAGGTCTTCAGAGGTTTTTCTGAACTCCTTGATCAGTTTGGCCGGAGCGTTACCCACATTCGAGAAGAACATCGTTGTAGAACCCTTCAAAGCGCCATACAGAGGCGAGTAGTCGGCATCGAGACCTTCGAGAGCCTTGTGCAGCAGGGCGTTCTTTACAACCAACATTTTGATACCTTCCTTGAAACAAGCGCGACGCAGATTGCTCGTTTTCTCGGCGTTCAACGTAGCGGTTTCGGCGAGGTAGAAGCAGCTATACTCCTTTACAGTATCTGCTATTTGTGCAATAATAGTGCCTTTATCTTCCTTTCTCATAATTCCATGTTTTAGTTCTCGTCAACTGATTTGGGATCAATCTTGATACCCGGGCTCATTGTACTCGAAAGATAAATACTCTTGATATAAGCACCCTTAGCAGCAGTCGGTTTCAGTTTGATCAGGGTCGAAACAAACTCACGAGCGTTGTCGCGAATCTGGTCGGCAGCAAACGAAATCTTACCTATGGAGGCATGTACTATACCATTCTTGTCGACTTTGAAGTCGATCTTACCTTGTTTTACTTCTTTTACAGCTTTAGCCACATCGGTAGTTACCGTACCGCTCTTGGGGTTAGGCATCAGACCACGAGGGCCGAGGATACGTCCCAGAGCACCGATTTTACCCATGATAGCAGGCATCGTAATGATTACGTCGATATCGGTCCAACCGCCTTTGATTTTCTCGATATACTCGTCCAATCCTACGTAGTCGGCACCAGCCTCTTTGGCTGCAGTCTCGGCATCGGGCGTACAGAGCACCAATACACGCACTTGCTTACCGGTTCCGTGAGGCAACGAAACGACGCCACGTACCATTTGATTGGCTTTACGAGGGTCAACACCCAAGCGTACATCAATATCAAGCGATGCGTCGAATTTGGTAAAGGTTACATCCTTCACCAACTGAGATGCCTCGCTGAGTGAGTAGGCCTTCCCTGCTTCAATCTTTGCTAAAGCTAACTTTTGATTTTTTGTCAGTTTACCCATTTCAATTGAAGTTTATTAGTTATTTACCGGGAATTCCCCTTTTACGGTGATACCCATACTTCTAGCTGTACCAGCAACCATGCGCATGGCCGATTCTACGGTAAAACAGTTCAAGTCAACCATTTTGTCCTCGGCGATTGCTTTTACCTGATCCCAAGTGATCTCACCCACTTTCTTACGATTGGGCTCGGCCGAACCACCTTTTACTTTGGCAGCTTCCAGTACCTGGATGGCAACGGGAGGCGTCTTTACAACAAAGTCGAACGACTTGTCGCTGTAATAGGTGATGACAACCGGCAAAATCTTACCGGCCTTGTCTTGGGTACGGGCATTGAATTGCTTGCAAAACTCCATGATGTTGATACCCTTGGAACCCAGAGCAGGTCCTACGGGAGGAGAGGGGTTTGCTGCACCACCTTTAATCTGTAATTTGATTTGTCCAGCAATTTCTTTAGCCATTGTTTTTAATTTTGATATTATTAAAATACCGAGGATTCATACAAGCGCGTAACCTCTTGTATTACTCCCGCTCTACTTGCGAATTTTCCAGTTCCAACGGAGTCTTGCGACCAAAGATCTTCACCATCACCTTCAGCTTCTTCTTCTCGTTGTTCACCTCTTCGATAATTCCGCTAAAGCCGTTGAAGGGGCCATAGTTTACTTTTACCGTTTCGCCTACGTGATATACAACGGCGGGCTCGTCGCCTACCTCTTGCATTTCGTCTACTGCCCCCAACATACGATTAACTTCCGAAGGCCGCAGGGGCTCCGGTTGATTGGATTTTCCACCCAGGAAATCGATGACGTTGGTGGTGTTGCGCAGGTGGTGAATAACCTCGCCTACTAAGATGGCTTCCACAAAAACATAACCCGAGTAAAGGTTTTTCTCCTTTACCACTTTTTTGCCGTTACGTACGGTGTAGACTTTTTCGGTAGGTATCAAGACCTGAAATACGTAATTGCCAAGATCAGTATTCTTGATTTCGGCATCAAGAACTTCTTTGACCTTGCTCTCTTTTCCGCTAATGGCACGCAGAACGTACCAGCCTTTTTTTTCTTCAGACATTGATTTACCTCCCTAATTAAAAACCTCCGTAAATAAGGTGCATGATTTTGTCAATACATTGATCCATTGCAAATATCACTATAGCGATAATAAGGGAAGCGAACATAACCACTACAGCGCTATTTGCCAACTCCGATTTGGTCGGCCAAGATACTTTATGAACCAGTTCATTGTAAGAATCCTGGATATCGGCAAGTATTTTCAATTTCTTCATTGTTTCATTCAGTTTTGCACGGGTCGAGAGACTCGAACTCCCGACACCTGGTTTTGGAGACCAGTGCTCTACCAACTGAGCTAGACCCGTATAAAATCAGCCCCGCAATGAGGGCTGATTTTTGTAATTTTATCTAAGCTAATTCGCTATGCGATTAGTCCAAGATTTCGGTGATTTGACCCGAACCTACCGTACGGCCACCTTCACGGATTGCGAAACGCAGACCTTTGTCGCAAGCAACCGGAGTGATGAGTTTCACGTTGATAGTTACGTGGTCACCAGGCATTACCATTTCTACACCTTCGGGGAGAGTGATTTCGCCCGTTACATCAAGCGTACGGATGTAGAATTGAGGACGGTAGTGGTTGTGGAACGGAGTGTGACGACCACCTTCTTCTTTCTTCAAGATATAAACTTGAGCCTTGAATTCCGAGTGGGGTTTTACTTGTCCCGGGTGGCAGATTACCATACCACGTTTGATTTCGTTCTTGTCGATACCACGGAGCAACAGACCTACGTTATCACCAGCTTCACCTTCGTCGAGGATCTTACGGAACATCTCAACACCGGTTACAACCGATTTCTTGTCGGCACCCAGACCCAGGATTTGTACCTCGTCGCCTACTTTTACACGACCGGCCTCGATACGACCCGTAGCAACAGTACCACGACCAGTGATCGAGAATACGTCCTCAACAGGCATCAAGAAGGGTTTATCAACATCACGCGGAGGCAGAGGAATCCAAGTATCTACGGCATCCATCAACTCCATGATTTTCTCTTCCCATTTGGGTTCGCCATTCAAGGCACCGAGGGCAGAACCACGGATGATAGGCGTGTTGTCACCATCATATTCATAGGCGTTGAGCAACTCTCTCATCTCCATTTCAACGAGTTCGAGCATCTCTTCGTCGTCAACCATATCACATTTGTTCAGGAATACAACGATACGGGGAACGTTTACCTGACGAGCCAACAGGATGTGCTCACGAGTTTGGGGCATAGGACCGTCAGTTGCTGCAACCACGATAATTGCACCATCCATCTGAGCAGCACCGGTTACCATGTTCTTTACATAGTCGGCGTGTCCCGGGCAGTCAACGTGTGCATAGTGGCGGTTTGCAGTTTCATATTCTACGTGCGAAGTATTAATCGTAATACCACGCTCTTTTTCCTCAGGTGCGTTATCGATCGAGTCGAACGAGCGCATTTCAGAAAGACCTTTCTTTGCAAGTACCATCGTAATGGCGGCGGTCAAGGTCGTTTTACCGTGGTCTACGTGACCAATAGTACCAATGTTTACGTGGGGTTTGGTACGTTGAAACTGTTCTTTTGCCATAGTTTTGTATTTTTTATAAAATTGATTAGCGTTCTAAAAACTTGGAGCCGATGACGGGATTTGAACCCGTGACCTCTTCCTTACCAAGGAAGTGCTCTACCCCTGAGCTACATTGGCAATATTTCTTTTCGAGTGAAAGATCGACTTCAACACCTGTGGGAGATTCGACCCGGAGAACCGACGGCTTTTCATCGTACCGTTTTCGCCTCTTTCTTGTGGGCAAAGATGGATTCGAACCACCGAAGGCGTAAGCCAGCAGATTTACAGTCTGCCCCATTTGGCCACTCTGGTATTTGCCCCTTTCAGTCTTTTCGTTTTTCATCGAGAGCCGCCGCCCTCTCATCTCACTCCGCTCTTCGTTCGGGACAATTTTGCACCCGCTCTTCACAGCTCATATCGGTGAGAAACGGGTGCAAATTTAGGCATAATTTTTAAACTACAAAAATATCGGAGCTTTTTTTTTATTTTTCCCTCATCTTTTCTTTCAACTTCACGAGTTGCTTAATGAGAGCTTCGATAGCAACATCGACCGCTTCTTCAAAAGAATCAGCCACTTTGCTCGAAAATACCGACTCGTTGCGAGGCACAAATACTTTTATGCCCGCTTCTTTATTTTGCGCAGTCTCGGGCTTTACCACCTTCAATGAAACTTCTACGGCAATGATGCCATCGTAATATTGTTCGAGTTTGGAAACTTTTTTCTGAATGAATTTTTCCAACTTCTCCGATGCGTCGAAATGAATAGCTTGAATACGGATTTCCATATTACCTCCTTTTTTTATGGCTTTCTTTGGGGGAAAGCCTGGTTATAACTTTGTTTCAGTTCTTCAAACGTGATATGTGTATATACTTCGGTTGAAGCTAATGAATGGTGCCCGAGCAGCTCCTTGACACTGTTGAGCCCGGCTCCGTTGTTGAGCATGACCGAGGCAAAGGTATGACGCAGTACGTGCGGACTTCGCTTCTCGAGGGTGCACACCTGCGACAAGGCTTGTTTCACCACCCGATAGACCAGTTGCGGATAGAGGGGCCCTCCGCTCTTCCTTATAAAGAAGTATTCGGCATCGCCCAACCCGGCTTCGCTACGCATCCGACGGTAGTCGGCTATCAGTTCGGCCAACTCGGCTCCGTAAGGGACCAACCGCTGCTTGTTGCGTTTACCGGTCACTTTTATCTCTCCTTCGCGCACATCCTCGTCTTTCAAGCCTATCAGCTCGGCCCGACGGATGCCGGTATTATAGAACATCTCGATGATCAACTTGTTGCGCACGCCTTCCAGGTCATCGCCATACGACACGTCGTCGAGCAACTCGTCCATGGCATCGCGCCGCAAATAGACCGGCAATTTCTTCCTCACCTTGGGTACCCGTACATCGTTTACCGGACTGCCCGCCACAACCGACTGACTTACCAGATAACGATAGAACGCCCGAAGCGAGGAGACCTTGCGCGAGATACTGCGAGCCGTAAGCCCATCCTCAGACAACGAGGCTATCCACTCCCTCACCTGCTCGGGGGTAACCTGTTGCAGCTCACACCCGGGCTCGAGGGTTTCAAGGAACGCTTTAAACTGAAACAAATCGTTTTTATATGACAATACGGTATGAGTAGAAAGATTCTTCTCATACCGGATATATCTTAAAAACGATTCGACCAGCATAACTCGTAGCTTTTACTTACGCTACGAATATAAGGGAAATTATTGAAAAATCCAATACCTGCCGGCAATAAAAAAATTACTCTTCGTTCTGGTGGAGCTTCTGGATGTAGATAGCCCGCATCATCTTTTTACGGTTCGTTACCGACGGTTTTTCAAATGCCTGACGGTTACGCAATTCTTTTATTACACCTGTTTTTTCAAATTTCCGTTTGAATTTCTTCAAAGCCTTTTCGATGTTTTCGCCTTCTTTTACTGGAACTATAATCATAATTATTTAGATATTAGTTTATTTATTTCCTTTTGAACAATTGCGGTGCAAAATTATAGATTGTTTTGTGATTAGCAAAACTTTCGACCCCTAAAATACACCTTATCCATAAAATTTATAGAAAGGGGCGCCGCCAGACATTCATCTTCGTTCCAATATTTTCACACGCTTTTATCTTCGTATTTTCTCAAATATGACTACCTTTACAGGCAAATGATTTTTTTTCTTTCGGGCAACGATAATACCGGCAAGGGCTCGATACAACGATTTCCGCTCAGGCCGATGCCGGGAATTACCGCTCGGATAGGGACAAGACACACATATAAAAAAGAGATATTATGAGCAAATCGACATTACCCCGACTGAAAGCCCTGCGCGAAGAGATGGGCAAAGCCGGTATTACCGCGTTTATCATACCGGGGACCGATCCGCACCAAAGCGAGTATTATGCCAGTCACTGGGCTGCACGCACCTGGATTTCAGGATTTAACGGATCGGCCGGAACCGCTGTCGTAACCACCAATCAGGCCGGACTGTGGACCGACTCTCGCTACTTCCTGCAAGCAGCGCAACAACTCGAGGGCTCGGGTTTCGAGCTCTTCAAAGAGGGGTTACCCGATACGCCCACCATCGAACAATGGCTCTTGAAGACTCTGCCGCAAGGGGCTACCGTAGCTATCGACGGTACGCTGTTCGGGGCTTCGCAAGCCGCCAAGATGAAGCAGAACTTCGAGAGTCACGGACTTCACTTCGTCTCCGAGTTCACTCCCTTCGACACCATTTGGGAGGGGCGTCCCTCGATTCCCAAAAACGAGGTATTCATCCACGAGGAGAAATATAGCGGCGAGTCGGTGGCCGACAAGATGAACCGCATCATGGAGCAGGTGCACCAAGCCGGAGCCGAGGCGCTGCTGCTGGCTGCTCTCGACGAGATTGCCTGGGCCTTCAACATCCGCGGCAACGACGTGGAGTGCAACCCCGTGGTGGTTTGCTACGCTTATATCGACGACGACCGTCGTATCCTCTTCATCGACCAGGACAAGATTGGCGACACCGTATGCCAATACTTGAAAAAGAATGCCGTCGAAATCATGCCCTACGACAGCATCTTCGACTTCGTGGGCTCTCTGCCGGTCGAGAAAAAGGTATTCGTCGACACCAACAAAATCAACTATACCTTATTAAATAAACTCAACGCCACCTCCGTGTCGGGACAATCGCCCATTGCCCTGCTCAAGAGCATCAAGAACGAGACTCAACTGGCCGGCACCCGCGAGGCCATGATTCGCGACGGTGTAGCTCTGGTTCGCTTCTTCCGCTGGCTCGAACAGAATATCGACAGCGGCAAAGTGACCGAGATTACCGTAGCCGAAAAACTGCGTGAGTTCCGCTCGCAACAGAACCTCTACGTGGGCGAGAGCTTCGCCACCATCGCCGGCTTCAACGAGCACGGCGCCATCGTCCACTACACGGCTACCCCCGAGAGCAACGCCACCATTACCCGCCGCGGATTCCTGCTCATCGACTCGGGTGCCCAATACCTCGACGGCACGACCGACATCACCCGCACCATCTCGCTGGGCAACCTTTCGCCGCGGCAGAAACGCGACTTCACGCTGGTAATGAAGGGGCACATCGCACTGGCCACTTGCCACTTCCCGCAAGGCACCCGGGGCTCGCAGCTCGATGCTCTGGCCCGTCACTTCCTGTGGGACGACCACCTCAACTACCTGCACGGCACAGGCCACGGCGTGGGCCACTTCCTCAACGTGCACGAGGGACCGCAAAACATCCGCCTCGAAGAGAACCCCACCCCGCTCATGCCGGGCATGATTACCTCGAACGAACCGGGTCTCTACCGCACGGGCGAGTATGGCATCCGTTGCGAGAACCTCATTCTCACCATTCCCGACTACCAGAACGAGTTCGGCATGTTCTACCGCTTCGAGACCCTCACTCTCTTCCCCTTCGACACCGAGGCGCTCGACCTCTCGATTATGACCGAGAAGGAGATCGAATGGCTCAACAACTACCACGAAATGGTATACGACCGCCTCAGCCCCATGCTCAACGAGGAGGAACAGCAATGGTTGCACCGCAAGACTACATCTATCTAACGGATACAAACTAAAAAAATAGATTCGATATGGCACTTATAAAATCTGTGCGGGGCTTTACCCCCAAGGTCGGCAAGAACTGCTTCCTGGCCGACAATGCCGTACTCATAGGCGATACCGTCATCGGTGACGAATGCAGCATCTGGTTCGGAGCCGTGTTGCGGGGCGATGTCAACTCGATACGCATCGGCAACCGGGTGAACATTCAAGACGGTGCGGTACTGCATACCCTCTACGAAAAATCGACAATCGAGATTGGCGACGACGTGTCGATAGGCCACAACGTGACCATACACGGAGCCACCATACACAACGGAGCCCTCATAGGCATGGGCTCGGTCGTGCTCGACCATGCCGTAGTGGGCGAAGGCGCCATTGTGGCTGCCGGTGCAGTAGTGCTGAGCAAGACGGTTATCAAACCGGGCGAACTCTGGGGCGGGACTCCGGCCAAATTCATCAAGATGGTCGATCCCGAACAGTCGAAGGAAATCAACCAGAAGATTGCCAAAAACTACCTGATGTACTCGACCTGGTACGAAGAGGAGTAACCCCTACCCTTCAACCCATACACCGAGGGGCTGCCTTTGCGGGCAGCCCCTCGGTGCGTTTAACCCGGGAGCAGGCGGGGCATAACCTCTGGTTATAGATTATAACTACAAAGAAATCATAACTTTTGAAATAAAAACCTACCTTTGCAGCGCGAAACCGGAAAACCACCCGACGGGTAAATGTGTTTTCCCCGGGAAACGGCCCGGTCTGTTTCGCCGCTCAAGTCAATAATACAAAACAAAACACTCTAATATTCAACTGTTATGATCAGCGAAAAACAAGGAAACGTACTTCATGGTATTCTATTGATTGTACTCTTCTCGTTTTCGGCTTTCTACATCGCCGAGATCCAGTTTATAAAAAATCTCTCGCTCAGTCCGCTCATCGTGGGTATCGTATTGGGCATGCTCTACGCCAACAGCTTGCGCAACCGGCTGCCCGAGACCTGGGTGCCGGGTATCAAATTCTGTTCGAAACAGATTCTGCGCGCCGGTATCGTACTCTACGGTTTCCGCCTGACGCTGACCGATGTGGCCGCCGTAGGTCTCCCGGCCATTCTGGTAGACAGCATCATCGTTTGCGGCACCATCTTCCTGGGCATCTTCCTGGGCAAGCTGCTGAAGATAGACAAAGACACCGCCCTGATTACCTCTACCGGCAGTGCCATCTGTGGTGCAGCTGCCGTACTCGGTGCCGAGCCGGTTATCAAGTGCGAAGGCCATAAGACCGCCATCGCCGTGTCTACCGTAGTCATTTTCGGAACCATTGCCATGTTCCTCTACCCCATCATGTACCGCTCAGGACTGCTCTCCAGTCTGTCCGATACCCAGGTAGCCATCTACACGGGAAGTACCTTGCACGAAGTGGCCCACGTTGCCGGTGCAGGCAATGCGATGGACCCCACCGATACGCTGGGCATTGCCGGTACAGCCACCATCACCAAGATGATTCGTGTCATGCTCCTGGCCCCCGTATTGGTCATCATGAGCTTCGCCCTTGCCGGACGTAAAAAAGTATCAGCCGACGGCACAGTGGCCAAGAGCAAGATTACCATTCCCTGGTTTGCTTTCGGATTCATCGGCATCATCTGCCTGAATTCCTTGCTCCAGTACCTCTTCGATGCCCCGACCGTAAAAGACATTCCCCTGAACGGAGCCATCGAATACCTCGATACTTTCATGCTGACCATGGCCATGACGGCACTGGGCGCCGAGACCAGCATTGACAAGTTCAAGCAGGCAGGAGCCAAACCTTTCATTTTGGCCTTCGGGCTCTTCATCTGGCTGGTGGGCGGTGGTTACCTGCTGGTTAAATGGCTGGTCTAAGCAAGCCACTTTCTTCTCAAGGAAAAGGAGATCTCAAGATAAAAAAACAATCCCCCTTGCCGGAAGCATGTAGCTCACAGGCAAGGGGGATTGTCGTATAGGTTCGTTTCGCAGCACAAGGGGGCTCAAGGGCCGCCCTTCTCCAACATCGGAAACCGGCACGGCCTCATGGCCATCAGCCCCGACGGCGTTTCTCGTCGGGACGGTTCTTGGAGGTTGTGCCCCGGCCCCGTGTATGGTCGGCCGAAGCACTACGCCCGGCAGCATCTTTCTTGTCGACACGCTCGGCCCGAGGTTTGGCCGGTTGTGCTCTGCGACGGCCCGACTCGTGAGCAGCAGCCGGAGCGGCATGACGGGTGCGACGCCCGCCTTGCGAATCGCTCTCGCGCCCCTCTGCAGCCCGATTGCGCGCCGGACGGTGGGTCGACCGCTCCTCGGCAGCCTCGGCCCCGAACGAGCTGTTGCGGCGCGACGAAGCCCCGTAACGGCGCAACTTGTACTCGCGCTGTTCCATGGGGATGTAGTGCAGCGGTTCGCCGTCGATTTTCACCTTGTCGCCCTCTTCGACCCGGCTTCCCAGTGTGGCCAGATGGCCGTTGATGGTGACCCGTTCGTCGGTAATGAGTTTGTCGGCCTCCCGGCGGGAGCAGAAGCCCGAGTCGCTGATGTATTTGTTGAGCCGGATACCCGGCAGAGTCTCTTTCTTTGCCATAGTCATAAAATATTTTTCAGTTATCCCAATACAATGTGTTCGGCCTCTACCGGCTCGTGAAGGAAGAGCGTAGCCGCCTCGGAGAATTTGCCGGTTGCCTCGGTGGTGAGGTAGCGGCAGTGGCCACCCTTCGAGCAACGGGTCTCAATCTCGGGGTGACGGTGCAAATAGTCGGCCAACCGGTCGGTTACCAGCGGCCCCTGTACCACCACCGATACCGACGGGGGCAGGTATCTCCTGATCTTATCGAGCAACAACGGATAGTGGGTGCACCCCAGCACCACCGTATCGATGGCGGGCGACTGGGCCAGCAGTTCGTCGATGTACTTCTTCACGAAGTAATCGGCACCGGGACCCTGCGCCTCGTTGTTCTCGACCAGCGGAACCCACATGGGGCAAGCCTGTCCGTAGACCTCGTAACCGGGGTACATCTTCTTGATTTCCATCTCGTACGACCGCGACTGTATGGTACCCGGCGTAGCCAACACACCTATGTGGCCGGTGCGGGTAAGCTCGGCCAGCGCCTCGACGGTGGGGCGTATCACCCCCAGCACCCGACGATCGGGAGCAATGCGAGGCAAATCGTTCTGCTGAATGCTGCGCAGCGCCTTGGCCGAAGCCGTATTGCAGGCCAGTATCACCAGCGAACACCCCTGATCGAAGAGGTGCAGCACCGCCTGCTTGGTAAACTCATAGACAATCTCGAACGAACGTGTACCGTATGGCGCCCGGGCGTTATCGCCCAGATATAGGTAGTCGTACTGGGGCAATCCCCGACGCACCTGCTCGAGTATGGTGAGGCCGCCGTAACCCGAGTCGAAGACCCCGATGGGGCCCATCGTCGTATGCTCTTTGTTTACATTCATCTCTGTTCCCGTATATATGGAAAAAGGATGATAAGTTACATTATCACCCTTTTATACAGTCCCTCGACGAGGGAATAATTATTTCAAGCCCAATTTGGCTTTTACCAACGGAGTTACATCTTCGCTGGGAGCACCTTGATAGATAACAATCGGGTAAGCCAAGTCGAAGATATAGGTGTATTTGCCTTCGGCACCTACCGACTTGATGGCGTCCATCAGTTTCTGTTGGATAGGAGCGAAGAGGGCCTCCTGCTGTTTCTGGATATCTTGAGCGGCCATTTCGCGGAAGCTCTCGATACGCGATTGAGAATCCTGAACCTCTTGCATGCGACGGGCACGGATTGTCTCGGGAATCGTGTCGCCCAAAGCCATATACTCTTTATATTTCTTGGTAAACTCTTCCTGAATCTTCATGAATTCATCCTCATACTTCTTGTTAATATCTTGAAGAGTCTTCTCGGCAGTTGCTTTCTCGGGCATCAGCATGAAAATCTCCTGAGAATTTACGGTACCGAATTTAAGGGCCTGTTGCGCTTGTGCCATGAAGCTCAGCGAGCAGAAGCACACAGCAGCAAAAAGAAGTTTTTTGATCATACTATATTTTTGTTTTTATTGTTAGTTACGAATAACAGTGCAAAAGTACGCAATTATTTTGAATATCCTAACTTTGCGAGCACTTCATTACTAATATCTATCTTGGGTGAAGCAAAAATGATATTGGGCGACGAAGCTCGGTCGATAACCATCGAGTAGCCTTTCTCCTCCGAAATTTTCTTGATGGCATTGTAAATGTCGTCCTGGATAGGTTTCATCAGACTCTCGCGTTTTTTGAACAGTTCGCCTTCGGGGCCGAAGTATTTCCGACGCAACTCTACCACCTCGGTCTCCTTGTCGCGAATCTCCTCTTCGCGTTTCACCTTCATGTCTTCGGTCAGGAACACCAGGTCCGACTGGTAGTTCTGATACATGGTCTTGGCCTCGGCCGCCTTGTCGTCGCACTCTTTTTGCCAGCGTTGCGACACCTGGTTCAACTGCTCGTTGGCCATCTCGTACGAAGGTATGTTCTTGAGAATATACTCCATATCGATCAACGCATATTTCTGGGCTACCGACGAAGCGGCAAAGGCTATCGCCGCGATCGCCAAAAGAACTATTCTTTTCATATCACATTTCAGGGTTTTAGTTATACATTTCTACGTTCTCGGGGAGAGACCGAACCAATCACCACAGTCTCCGAAAAATAAAGATAGCGCGATTCTGGTAAACCGCGCCATCCTTTTAGAGCATTTAACACAAAATATATCTGTTTTTTCACAAATTAAAATTCCTGACCCAGGATGAAGTGGAAGTGGCCTCCACCGCGTTCGCCCTGTACCTTGTCGAAACCGTAGGCCCAGTCGATACCCATCAGACCAATCATCGGCAGGAAGATGCGCACACCCACACCGGCCGAACGTTTCAGCGAGAAGGGGTTGAAATTCTCGAGCTGGGTCCAGGCATTACCGCCCTCGACAAAGGCCAAACCGTAGATGGTCGATGAGGGTTGCAACAGGAACGGGAAGTGCAACTCCATCGAGAAGCGGGTATAGGCACGACCGTCGGAGTAAGGCGTCAGAGAACCGTTGTCGTAACCTCTCAAACCGATAGTCTCGGTAGCGTAGGTGTAGGAACCGGTCATACCGTCACCACCCACATAGAAGGTTTCGAAGGGGGTCTGCTTGTATCGGTTGTAGGCACCCAGCAAACCGAAGTCGGCGCGACCCATGAGCACCAGCGTATATTTCTCCGAGTTGTTCAGCGGCGTATAGACGCGGCTCTTGAACTTAATCTTGTAATACTCGATCCAGCGGTAGAGTTTCTCGCGGTCGGCTCGCGACGAGCTTTCGTAGAGGCTCTTGTAGTCGGTCTTGGAGAAGAGCGAATAGGGCGGCGTGAACTGGGCCGAGAGGGTGAACTGCGAACCGCGGCGGGTGTAGATGGGGTTGTCGATAGAGCTACGTCCCAAGGTCAGGCCCAGCGTGAAGCTGTGCGAGGTACCGTTCTGCATGTAATAGAGATACTCCCAGTTCTTGAGGATATAGGCCTGATAACCAAGCTCGGCCATGAAGGTGAAGTAGTCGTCGGGCCACTCCAACCGTTTACCGAAACCGAACGACACGCCCACCATCTGCAACGACTTGTTGGGGTCGAGCGCATTCTCGTAGGCATTCTGGTAATAGTCGTTGTAGTAGTTATTGTAGTAGCTGCCGTAACCGCCATAGTAACCGCCATACAACGCATTGTTGTAAATGCTGTTGTAGGCATTGCTCAGGAACGAGCTCTCGATACCGGTCTGGCGGCTGTAATAGGCCGAGAACTGGAACGAGTTAGGACGCTTGCCACCGAACCAAGGGTCGTAGAACGAGATGCTGTACTGCTGATAGTAGCGGGCATTGGTCTGCGCACTGATGGTGAAAGTCTGTCCGTCGCCCTGCGGGATAATACCCTTGAACGATTTGGGGTTCAACAGGTTCTTGATGGAGAAGTTGGTGAATTTGAGACTGAGTTTACCAATTACACCCGTCTGGCCCCAACCGGCCGAGAATTCAATCTGGTCGTTGGCCTTCGACTCGAGGTTGTAGATAAGGTCTACCGTACCGTTCTCTTCGTTGGGCTCGGGTTTGATGTCCATGGTCTCGGGGTCGAAGTGACCGGTCTGGGCAATCTCACGGGCCGAACGCATGAGGTCCGACTTACTGAAGAGTTCGCCCGGCTTGGTACGCAGCTCACGACGGATAACGTGCTCGTACAGACGGTCGTTACCGTTGATGACCACCTTGTTGATGCGGGCCTGCGGACCCTCGAAGAGGCGAATCTCCAGGTCGATGGAGTCGTTCTGTACATTCCCCTCGATGGGCACCAGCTGGAAGAAGAGGTAACCGCGGTCCATGTAGAGGTTGGCCACGGCATCTTCGTCCTCCATGGTCCGCTTGTTGAGCATCTTCTGGTTATAGACATCGCCCGGCTTCATGCCCAGCACGGCCGAGAGGTAGTCCGAGGGATAGATGGTGTTGCCCACCCAGTCGATGTTGCGGATGTAGTATTTGTCGCCCTCGTCGATGGTGAGGTAGACGTCGACGGTCTTGTCGTTGTAGCGTACCACGCTGTCGCTCACAATGGTTGCATCGCGGTAGCCCAGCTCGTTGTACTTCTCGATAATGAGGTTCTTGTCGTTTTTGTAGTTCTCCTCGACAAATTTCTTGGTACGGAAGAGGTGGAGCAGGTTGCCCTTCTCGTTGGTCTTCTTCATAGCCCACTTGATCTTCCGGTCCGAGAGAGCCTGGTTGCCCTCGATGTATATCTTGTGAACTTTGATTTTCTCTTTCTTGTCGATGTAGATATCGACGATTACCTCGTTTTCGTGGGTGAGGTCATCGGTCTGCCGGATGTTTACCTCGGCATTCTTGAAGCCCTTCTCCTCGAAATGTTTCTTGATGATGGAGGTGGCACGGTCGACAATGTTGGGGGTAATCTGGTTACCCTTCACCAGCCCCAGACGCATCTCCAGATCTTCGCGCTCGCTCTTCTTGAGGCCGTGGTAATTGATTTGCGAGATACGCGGCTGTTGCTTGAGCTGAATTTCGATCCACGCCTTGTCGCCATAGGTCTTGGTCAACTTGATGACCACGTCGGAGAAGAGGCCCTGCCGCCAGAATTTCTTGGCAGCATCGGTAATGGCGTTACCGGGAATCTCGATTACCTGTCCCACCTCGAGCCCCGAGTAACCGATGAGCACATAGTCCTCGTAGTTGGGTGCACCGGTCACGGTAATACCGGCAATTTCGTATTTCTGCGGAATAGCCGAGTAGACAACTTTGGGGTTGTATATCGTGTCGAGCTTCTCTTCATTCTGTGCGGTTGCCGCCCATGAACACAAAGACAATGTCAAAAAGACGGCCAGATACCTTAAAGGCATATTATACTGTATTTTCAAGTTCAAATTCTTCATTTATAGTTGTTCACTCGTTTTGCCGAACCGACGTTCACGCGACTGGTACTCGACAATGGCCTGGTAGAGGCTCTCGCCGGTAAAGTCGGGCCAATACTCCTCGGTAAAATAGAACTCGGCATAGGACAACTGCCACAGCAGGAAGTTACTGAGGCGTATCTCGCCGCCGGTGCGGATGAGCAAATCGGGGTTGGGCATGTCGGCCGTGGTCATGTAGCGATCGAGGGTTGTCTCGGTGATGTCGTCGACAGCCAGACGACCGGCCTCGACCTCCCGGGCAATGCAGCGGGCGGCACGGGCAATCTCCCACCGCGACGAGTAGCTGAGAGCCAGATTCAAGACGATGCGTTTCCCGCCCGAGGTGTCGCTGATACACTTCAACAGACGGGCTTTGACGTCGGCCGGCAGACGGTCTATGTCGCCGATGACCGACAGGCGCACCCCCTTCTCGATCATGCCGGGGGTCTCGCGTTCGATACCGAAGACCACCAGAGCCATCAGGGCGTCGACCTCGGCTTGCGGCCGGTTCCAGTTCTCGGTCGAGAAGGCATATAGCGTAAGGTACTGTACCCCCACCTCGGCGGCGGCATCGGTAATTTCGTGGACTACGTCGAGTCCCTTGCGATGGCCCTCCGAGCGATCCAGTCCCCGCTCTTTGGCCCAACGGCCGTTGCCGTCCATGATAATGGCGATGTGCTTAGGCACACGAGTACGATTTATCTGCTCTGCGTATGTCATGTTTTTCAACGATTATCGTTGTTACAAATTTCTTTCTTGCGGCCAAATTCATACGTGATCGAAAACAACGTCGTTGAAAACCAATCGGTATTCTTCAGCACGCTACTCTTTATATTGTAGGGGTCGCTCAATGACTTGCCGTCGAAGCTGTCGCCCAACGTCTTGTGCATGGCAAACTCCAAACTTATGTTCCAGCGCGGGGCTATCTTGTATTTCACCCCTACTCCTAACGAACCGTCGACACTCACGTAACCACTCTCGACGGTCGAATATCCTACACCGGCCCCGGCCAGCAAATAGGGCGACAGGCGCTTGGTACCCAGATAGGAGTAACCCATTCCGTAGTTGAAAAAGTTGAACTCTATCTGTCCGCCCAACCGGTATTGCCAACTCTCGAACGAATAGTCGCTCCCGTTGGGAAACCGGTTGTCGAAGTCGCGGGTATCGCCCGAAAACTGCATGGCCGAAAAATCGGTCTTGACAGCCCACCGGTAGTTGAGCAAAAAGCGGAAGACCCCGCTCACCGCCACTCCCGGCCGGTGCCACGGCGACACTTGGTTCGCATCGCCCATATAACAGCTTATGCCTCCGGCCAGACCCGCATCGAAGCGGTAGTCTTGTGCCGACACGGCGGCCGTGCAACTGATCAACATCACTAATATCGGAATTATTCTTTTCATGTGCGCGCCATTTTTACATGCCTACATACATAAAACGGAATAATCCGATGAAAAGTATATGTCCCGTTCACTCTCCCCCATCGCTATCAAGGTATAGGCGGATACCGCAGGCGTCCTATCGCGCCCCGCCATATCTGGTTGTAGACGGTACCCGAGTTGTTTTCTCCACCAAAGATATAGATGTAGGGAATCTTGTAATCGTCGTTGGCTCGCGTGGTGGCCATACCGGCTACCTGACGCACGGGCATGAATCGCCACAGCGGCGATGCCTTCTGTGAAGCGCTGAAGTCAGAGCCGATGACCAGCACCGAGGCAAAGGCCCGCGGATTGATATAGGAGGGCATGGCCAGCGATTCTGGGGCTGCAGTCCACGTATTGCCGTTGTTGACCGACACATATACCGAGTTGGCCACCCCTTCGGCTTCGCGGCCGCCGATGACAATCCACGAGGTGTATTGGGTCGTAATCCAATATTCGTTGGTCGTAAAGGTGAAATAGGGGAAGAGCAACGCTCCCTCGCAGGGTTTTATCGACCCGGCGAGCTGTGCCCAAGCCTCACCGTCGTAACCCCAGGTGGCTCCCGTCAGGCGGTTGTTGGCCGTGCGGCCGCCAATCATAATCGACTGGGGGGTATTCAGGTCGTACTCCGACACGAAGGTAACCATCTGGCTGCTGCCCGTAACGGGGAAGTTTTCGGGTACGGGATAGGGGGTGAAACCCTCGGGACGCGGATAGCAGTCGTGTTTGTAGACGCCATTGTCCAGGACGACACCCAGCACGCGCGATTTCCACGAGCCTACCAGCGAGTAGAAACTTTGGCCTGTTGCGGTCCAGTTCGCACCATCTTCCGAGCGATAGAGCTCGCCGCTCTGGTCCAGCATATAGAGGGCGTCGTCGGTCGCCTGAACCGACTGCACTTTGGGTGTAAAGGCAGTCACCGTCTGCGAAGTCCACTCGCCGGCATAGGGATCGTCGGTCATATATACGGTACAAGTCGAATTGGACTCGATAAACGAATAGGCTTTCCCCTTAAAGTAGACCGCCTTCTGCGCCGTCACGGCAACACCTTCGCCACACGGCAGCGGCTTCACCCCGAAGGGGGCGTTCCAGTAGAGCGAGTCGGGGTCCATCTGATGCACGTTGACCTTCAGCGAATACCACTTCTCGGTCACCCCGTTCTGAGCGGTCACTACCAGCGACACCTTCGATGTAAAGTCAATCGAGTCGGTAGGCGAAGCCAGATAGTCGATGGTATCGTTTTTGGTGGCATCGCCGCGATCCATGATGATTTTTGCCTGTGCCACGTTGTCGAACGAAATGTTGGCAATCAAGGCCGATACGTCGGTACCCACCGGCAGGGAGTCGGCATTGAAAATCTGCCCACCGTTCAGGTCGATGGTGAAGAATACGGTATCGAGATTGGCCAACACCGAGTCGTTGGCTGCCAAAGAGAAGCTGGTAACCCGCACACTCTCCGAGATGGTATAGGTTATCTCCTCGTCATCGGTAGAGTTGCACGAAATGCCAGATAAAAACAGAGCGGCTATACACAGAAAAAAGTATATTTTTTGCGTCTTCATCAACTGATATGCGTTACAAGTTTGCAGTTACAATCGGCAAATTTAGCAACATTTTTTTCTTTGCATACTACAAACTCCGATAATTATAATTATTTATGGATAAGCCTCTACTTGTCGCTTAGGCTTTTCCGAGTTCAAAATGGCGAAAGGTGAACGTATGGGCAAACACTTCGAATTTGTTATGCCCAACCGCATCCGGTTTCCGTGAAACAAAAATAGCAAAAACAGCAAGGCCGCACGCACAATTTTAGACAAACCGCACGATTCGCCGGGTGAACGGTTGCTTTTTACCTATTTTCGTACCACTCGATTCGGGCCCGGCCGCACCACTCTGTCCGTTGCGGTAGCCGACCCATCGACGGGGCGGCCACACCCTGCTCCAACACGAGGGGGCCGGTCTCAACACGGGCCTCGTCCCAGTGGCCCGCGTCGATAAACGACTGTAACAGAGCAGCCCCACCCTCGACTACGAGATGCTGCAGGCGACGACGATATAGCTCGTCGAGCAGGGCCGGTATCAATGCCTCGCCAAAGGGCAGGTGCACCACCTCGACCGACGACGGCAGCACCGGGTAGTCGGTCTCCGGGCCGGTCACCACGAGCGTAGGCAGGCCGTCGGTAAAGAGTTGCCGGTCGGCCGGCACGCGGGCATGCTCGTCGAGCACGATGCGCAGGGGCGAACGTCCGGGCCAGAGGCGCGTCGTGAGCGAAGGGTTGTCGGCTATGGCCGTGCGGGTTCCCACCAGAATAGCGTCGGACTCGGCCCGCAGGCGGTGCACCCACACGGACGAGACATCGTCCGAGATACGGGCCGCCGGTTCACCCGGCTCACGCACCCGGTCGATGAACCCGTCGCTGCTCTGCGCCCACTTGAGGGTGACGAAGGGGCGGTGGCGGGTCTGAAAGGTCATAAAGGTACGGTTCAACGCCAGACACTCGGCCTCGAGCACGCCGGTAATCACCTCGACGCCCGCCTCGCGCAGCCGGGCAACACCTCGTCCCGACACGGCCGGGAAGGGGTCGAGACACCCCACGACCACCCGCGGAATGCGTTTGGCCACAATCAGTTCGGCACAGGGCGGTGTCTTCCCGTAATGCGAGCAGGGCTCGAGCGATACATACAGGGTCGACTGGGGCAACAGCGACTCGTAGGCCACCGAGGCGATGGCGTTCACCTCGGCATGAGGCTTGCCGTAACAGCGGTGATACCCCTCGCCGATGATGCGCCCCTCGTGCACCACCACCGCCCCCACCATGGGGTTGGGAGCCACATGGCCGCGCCCCAGCGAAGCCAGTTGCAGGCACCGGCGCATGAAAGCAGAATCTACATCTCTATCCATATCTTGAACTTTTTTATTTACCTTTGCCACACACCGAGACAGCGACACCCCGGCACGGCAGCCATCGGCAGCAGGTTTTACGGGTCTGTATCGCCTCGGTTCCTAACAACTGTCAACATGCAACCGAGTATCAACCTCCTGCGCCACACCCTCCAGGGCATCTATCCGCCCGGCGAAATCAACGGCTTCATCCGGCTGATTTTCGAGGCACTGTGCGACTATACCCCTACCGATATACTGCTCCGCAAAGATACGATTTTATCTGAGGATATGCACCGAAAAATCGAGGAGATAGCCAGTCGGCTCGCCCGGCAGGAGCCTATCCAGTACATTCTGGGCTATGCCTGGTTTTGCGACCGCCGCTTCTACATCGCCCCCGGCGCGCTCATTCCCCGCCCCGAGACCGAAGAGCTGGTGCGCCTCATCATCGACGAGAACCGCAGCCGCCCGCTGCGCATCGCCGACCTGGGTACGGGCAGCGGCTGCATTGCCGTCACCCTGGCTCGGGAGCTGCCCCAATGCCGGGTCGAAGCGTGGGAACTCTCGCCCGAGGCCCTGGCGATTGCCCGCCGCAACGCCGAGCTCCAGCAGGTGACGGTCGACTTCTACCAGCGCGACATCCTCCACTACGACCTCTCGCAACTCACGCCCGGTTCGCTCGACCTCATCGTGAGCAATCCGCCCTACATCTGCCGGAGCGAAAGCCGGGCCATGAGCGAAAACGTGCTGGGCTACGAACCGCACGAAGCCCTCTTCGTCCCCGACGAGACCCCGTTGCTCTTCTACGACAAGATAGCCCGCGACGGTCTCACCCTGCTCTCGCCCGGCGGCCGCCTCTACTTCGAAATCAACGAGGCTCAGGGCCCCGCCTGCGCCTGCATGCTGGAGCGCCAGGGCTACGAACAGATACGCATCATACACGACCTCTACGACAAAGACCGGTTTGCATCGGCCATAAAACCTCACGCTCATGGCTAAAATACTGACACCCCCCGAAGCCCTGCACCGGGCCGCCGCCCTCTGCTCATCGGCCGAACACTGCACGGCCGACATTCGTGAAAAACTGGCCCGATGGGGCGTGACCGAAGCCGACAGCCGCACCATCATCGACCGGCTCGTGCAAGAGCGGTTTATCGACGAGCAACGTTACGCCGTGGCCTTCGTCAAAGACAAATTCCGCTTCTCGGGATGGGGCCGCATCAAGATGCGCTACGCCCTGCAGCAGAAACGCATCGACGGCAGCGACATAGACCACGCCCTCGCCACCCTCGACGAGGAGCAGTACAACGACCGTCTGCTCGAACTGCTGCAAGCCAAATCGCGCTCGATTCGCGACGACGACCCCGAAGCCCGACGGGCCAAACTCTTCCGCTTCGCCACCTCCCGGGGATTCGAATCAGCACTTATTTTCAACGCATTAAAACAGGTCGTGCCATGAAACGACTCCATCCGCTCGACGACCTGCTCGACCTCTTCTTTCCGCGCCTCTGCCCCGTCTGCCTGCGGGCCATGAACCGCGACGAGCGGGGGCTCTGTACCGGCTGCCTGCACCGCCTGCCCCGCACCGGCTACCACCTCGACCCACTCAGCCCCATGGCCCAGCTCTTTCTGGGCAAGATTCCCATCGAGCGATGCGCCGCCTTCTTCCACTTCACCACCCCGGGCGACGTGAGGCAACTGATACACCACATCAAATACCACGGCGGCAAACGGTGCGGCCTCGTACTGGGCGAAATCTTTGCCCGCGAGTTACAGCCGCACCGGTTCTTCGACGGCATCGACACACTGGTACCCGTGCCCCTGCATCCCGCCAAACTGCGCCGCCGGGGCTACAACCAGAGCGAATGGATAGCCCGCGGCGTGGCACACGCCACCGGCATAGAACTCTGCACCCGTTGGCTGCAGCACACCCGCGACTCCCACTCGCAAACCCGCAAGGGCATCTACGACCGCTGGCTCGACACCCACTCGGCCTACGACGCCCGGCTGGCTCCCGACCTGACCGGCCGCCACATCCTGCTCGTCGACGACGTGGTGACCACCGGCGCCACCCTCTTGGCCTGCTCCCAAGCACTCCACGCCCACGGCGAGCCTCGCATCAGTTGCCTCACCCTGGCTGCCGCGCAGTAAATATTTTCATATTTTTAGATTCCATTCGGCCGTTTATCTGCTATTTTTTTTACCTTTGTCTTTCGATTATCCTAAATATTATTCGTCATGAAAACGGTAGAACGATTACTGGCCGAGAAACTCTTAAAAATCAGAGCCATCAAACTGCAACCCGAGAATCCTTTCGTATGGGCATCGGGCTGGAATTCACCCATATACACCGATAACCGCCGTACCCTCTCCTACCCCGAGGTGAGAAGTTTCATCAAGGTAGAACTTTGCCGGGTTATTATGGAAAACTTCGGCTCGGCCGATGCCATTGCCGGCGTAGCCACAGGCGCCATTGCCCAAGGTGCACTGGTAGCCGACACACTGGGGCTGCCCTATGTATATGTGCGCTCGGCACCGAAAGACCACGGACTCGAGAACCTCATCGAGGGTAACCTGGTTCCCGGACAAAAGGTAGTCGTTATCGAAGACCTCATCTCGACCGGCGGCAGCAGTCTGAAAGCAGTCGAAGCCATCCGCAACGCCGGCTGCGAAGTCATCGGTATGGTAGCCATCTTCACCTACGGCTTCCCCGTTGCCACGCGCAAGTTCAAGGCCGCTCAGGTAGAACTGATTACGTTGAGCAACTACAACGCCATGCTCGAGACGGCTCTCGAGACCAACTATATCAAACCCGAAGACCTCGAGACTCTGCAAGAGTGGCGCAAAGATCCCTCGAGCTGGCAAGGTCCCAACAACACGCCCGCCGTATGACCAGCAGTTTCGAAAGTAAAACGGTGCGGATTGCCCACGCCGTAGAGAAGGTGTATGCCCTGCTCTCCGACCTCTCGAACCTCGACCGCTTCCAAAGCGTGTTGAATGCGCCCGAAAACCAGAACAAACTCAAGATTACGGGATACGACAGCGACAGCCTCTCGATCGAGGTGAGCCCCATCGGCTCGGTCACCTTCCGCATCGTAAACCGAGAGCCCAACAAGACCATCAAGTTCGAGGCCGAAAACTCGCCGCTGCCCCTCAACCTGTGGATACAGTTCGTACCCACCGGCGAGTGCGAGACCGCATCGCGCGTTACCGTCAAGGCCGACCTCAATCCCTTCATCAAGCCCATGGTGTCGAAACCCTTGCAAGAGGGAGTCGACAAAATGGCCGACATGCTGGTGGTGCTCCCCTACGAGCAATAATCAGGGGGGGCAGTCTGCCCGCAATCTATTTGTAGAATCTTAAAAACGTAACTCGAATGGCACAGAAACTTTGGGAAAAATCGGTACAGGTCGACCACGACGTAGAGCGATTCACCGTAGGCCGGGACCGGGAAATGGACCTCTATCTGGCCCCCTACGACATTCTGGGCTCGCTGGCTCACATCAACATGTTGCAATCCATCGGGCTCCTCTCGGCCGACGAGCTGGAGAAGCTGACCGCCGAGTTACGACACATCTACGCCGAAACCCAGTCGGGGCAATTCACCATCGAAGAGGGGGTCGAGGATGTGCACTCGCAGGTCGAGCTGATGCTCACCCGCCGGTTGGGCGACATGGGCAAGAAGATACACAGCGGACGCTCGCGCAACGACCAGGTGCTGGTCGACCTCAAGCTCTTCACCCGGGCCCGGCTGCAACATACCGTCGAGGGGGTAGAGACGCTGTTCAATACGCTCATCGACCAAAGCGAACGGTACAAACAGGTACTCATGCCGGGCTACACCCACCTGCAGGTGGCCATGCCCTCGTCGTTCGGCCTCTGGTTTGCGGCATACGCCGAGAGCCTGGTCGACGACCTCATCGTCATGCAAGCCGCCTACCGGGTGTGCAACCGCAACCCGCTGGGGTCGGCTGCCGGATATGGTTCGTCGTTCCCCCTCGACCGCACCCGCACCACCGACCTGCTGGGATTCGAGTCGATGGACTACAACGTGGTGTATGCCCAGATGGGACGCGGCAAGACCGAGCGCATCGTCGCCTCGGCCATCGCCTCGATAGCGGCGACGCTGGCCAAACTGGCCTTCGACGCCTGCCTCTACAACTCGCAAAACTTCGCCTTCATCAAGTTGCCCGACGCCTTTACCACCGGCTCGAGCATCATGCCCCACAAGAAGAACCCCGACGTATTCGAACTGACCCGGGCCAAATGCAACAAGCTGCAGGCCCTTCCCTACCAGATTACACTCATCGCCAACAACTTGCCTTCGGGCTACTTCCGCGACCTGCAAATCATCAAGGAGTTGTTCCTCCCCGCCTTCGACGAACTGGACGACTGCCTGCACATGGTCAACCAGATGATGTCGCAAATCGAGGTCAACACCCACATCGTCGACGACCCGCGCTACAACCTCATGTTCAGCGTCGAGGAGGTGAACCGCCGCGTACAGGCCGGTGTCCCCTTTCGCGATGCCTACAAGCAGGTGGGGCTCGAGATCGAGGCCGGGCACTTCACCCCCGACAAGCACATCGTCCACACCCACGAAGGCAGCATGGGCAACTTGTGCAACGACCGCATCACCGCCCTCATGCAGCAGACGGTCGCCAGTTTCGACTTCGCTCGCGCCCAGGAGGCCGAAGCCCGGCTTCTCGGTCGCCAAAACTCATAGGCCTATGGATTACCAACCGCAACCCGACCGCTACACCAACGGCATGATTTATCGCCGTTGCGGAAACAGCGGCATACAACTGCCCGTCATCTCGCTCGGATTCTGGCACAACTTCGGTCACATCGACTCGTATGCCACCCAACTCGAGATGGTCAAATATGCCTTCGATCACGGCATTTGCCACTTCGACCTGGCCAACAACTACGGCCCGCCCGCCGGCAGCGCCGAGGCCAATTTCGGCCGCATGATGAAACAGTGCTTCGCCGCCCACCGCGACGAGATGTTCATCACCTCGAAAGCCGGTCACGACATGTGGCCCGGCCCCTACGGCGGCAACAGCTCGCGCAAGAACCTCATGGCCAGCATCGACCAAAGTCTGCAACGCATGGGGATCGACTACGTCGACCTCTTCTACAGCCACCGCTACGACGGGGTTACCCCCATCGACGAGACCATGCAGGCCCTCGTCGACATCGTGCGCCAGGGCAAAGCGCTCTACATCGGGCTCTCGAAATACCCCATCGACAAGCTGCTCTATGCCCTCAACTACCTGCACACCGCCGGTGTACCCTGCCTGGCTTATCAGGACCGCTACAACATGTTCGACCGCCACGTCGAGGAGCATCACCTGCAACTCTGCGCCTCCAAAGGTATAGGCGTCGTAGCCTTCTCGCCGCTGGCCCAAGGCATACTCACCGGCAAATACCTGCACGGCATCCCGGCCGACTCGCGTGCCGCCCGCCCCGAAGGGTATCTGAAGACAACCGATGTCACCCCCGAAAAGATAGCTCGCGTGGCCCGGCTGAAAGCGATAGCCGACCAGCGGGGACAAACCCTCTCGCAACTGGCCCTCGCCTGGGTATTGCGCCAAAGCGAAGTGAGCACCGTAATCGTGGGCGCCCGCAACCTCGACCAGTTGAAGGACAACCTGCACGCCACCACGGCCCTGTCGCTCACGGACACCGAAACCGAAATGATAGAGGAGATACTGAAATGAAACGATTGCAACACCTACTCCTACTCCTGCTCGCCTTGGCCGCCGTTGCCTGCGACGGAGGCGACCGCGACCGCATACCCGCCGCAGCCGTGCGGGTCGAGTTTGCCAGCCAGGCCATGTGGGACCAGTATGGCGTAAGTGGCAGTTTCATACACCGCCGCTTTATCCTCAGCCAGAAACTCCCCGCCGGATTTCCCTACAACCTCTCCTCGGCTACCGGCTACGGAGGACTCATGCTCGTGACCAACGAGCACGCCATCCCCTTCGTCTACGACCTCTGCTGCCCTGTCGAGATAAACCCCAACATCCGCATCGAGTTCGACGAAGACAACTTCTGCCTGCGTTGCCCCAAATGTGGCTCTACCTACGACATCTCGACCGGTGGCCCCATGACCGGCGCCGCCAAAGACGGTCGCTACTTCTTGCAAAGCTACCAGATAGCTCCCTACGGTACCGCCGGCGGGCAGCTCATCTTCCGCTAACCTGCACACCCGGTACAGTGCGCCCGGACTTGGCTTGTGGGGCCGGGTCACCTCACCACACGGGTAATGTCCGACGGGAACAGATTTTCGAGTCGTAATTTTGCAGAACCAAAAAAGCATTTTATCTTTGCAATCGCATTTGCGAAAATAGCTCAGTTGGTAGAGCACAACCTTGCCAAGGTTGGGGTCGCGGGTTCGAGTCCCGTTTTTCGCTCCAAGGCTGCCCGAATGGTGGAATGGTAGACACGAAGGACTTAAAATCCTTTGGCCATTGCGGCTG